>CAYGNV010000042.1:0-15606 GCA_964351355.1 uncultured Smithella sp. | reverse complement strand
TTCGTTATGAATCTTAGCCGGATTGAATCGATCCTGATACGTGCCTTTCTCTACAGGGTAACCCAGAGGAATGATGTTGAGAGGCATGATGTGATCCGGCAGGTTGAGAAGCTTTCGGATGCCCGCTGTTCTATCCGCATAAGGATAGAAAGTTGTCCATACCCCGCCCAGGCCCAGGGAATGAGCCGCCAGCAATATGTTCATGGATGCATTGGATCCATCGGGAACCCAGTGACCCGGCCACGCTTCTAATTTTGTGTTGCCGCAAACCACAATCGCAACCGGAGCGCCGGGGACATGCTTGGAAAACGGATGAAAGCTGGGAATCTGTTCAAGGGTTTTTTTATCACGGATAACGATAAACTCCCAGGACTGGGCGTTTTTTGCCGATGGCGCCGCCATGGCCGCCTGAAGAAGGAGTTTGATTGTCGCGTCGGAAACCGGCTTGTCGGAGTATTTGCGGACGCTGCGTCGCGTAAAGATAGCCGTTAATGCATCCATGTCAGATGTTGCAGGGATCCCCGCCTTCACAGCCGTGGCCTTTGAAGATGCGGCTGTTGCCGGCTCTGTGGAGGCAAATGCCAGGGATGATCCAAACAAAAGGCAGACACAGGCAAAACAAAACACTCTCACGGTACTTCTAAAAACATTTCTCTTTTTGTGGTTCATGATGATTCTCCTTGTTTTTTAGTTATATAAAAGCAGGCACAGCGCCTGGCAGTTTATTGATAGAAAAACGGGTGGTGCTTAGCTCTGTTTCGCCTGCCGCATGAGGCTCTGAAAACTGCTCTATTCATTTATGCAATATTTTACACATTTTTTGACGAACAATGCAATTTAAAAAAATCGGTTAAAAAAAATCGGTGTAAGAAGCAAATAACATGTCCGGTCTGTAGCTCATAAACTGTCCGATTCGTAAGTTATCTGATGGAGGTGACGGATGAAGCGTACAGAGATATTACAGAAGCCCGCGTTTACCAATCATCATGCCCTTTTTGTTTTGGCGGCCGCCTGTTTTTCGATTAACTCCCTGAAACTTTTTGGAGGTTCGACAAAATCGGCGCGTGATACGAGGGTTATGGCCTCCGTGGGGCAGTGGTAAACGCAAACGCCGCAACCAATGCAGCGCCCCAGCTCTATTTCAGCTTTTTCATCCACGATCGTGATGGCGTCCATCTGGCATCTGTCCACACATTCTCCGCAACCGTTACAGCTATCCGAGTCAAGTGCCGCCTCGAAATTGCTGGAGACGCTTCTGACGGGATCGTTGAAACGATAGACGCCTTGCAGGATTCCACAGCAGCAGGTGCAGCAGTTGCAAATGAAGTCAATGCGTTCGCTTGTGTTGCTGGATGTATGGATCAGGCCGGCCTCGGCGCTTTTCTTCAAAATCTCCAGGGCTTCCGTTTTGCTGATCTCGCGGCCGAATCCGCGTTCCCTGACAAATTCGGCGAAAGGACCCAACTGGAGACAGACTTCATCCGGGTATTTGCAGCCTCGATCCAGCAGTCGTTTTTCATGGCGGCAATAACAGATAGAAACGGTGATGGGTGAATTGTCTTCGATGTATTTACTGGCAACTTCAAAAGGGAATACATTCGTTGTCGCCGTCAGGGTTTGTTCGATCGGAATCACGCGCGCCATGTGGATAGCCGCCTCCTCAGAAAAAGGAGATTTGGCGTCTTCCTGAGGTATGCTGGCATGAAAATAGGCATCGAACAGGCGGGCCAATTCTTTCGCGCGTTCGTTTACTTCACCTTTCATGAATTGCAGCTCGAAGATGCCGGGGACGAGTTGAAGCAGCTTGTACCATTGCTCTCCACTGCGGGTGCTGGAATAAATTAATCCTTTATCGGCCATCTCGTCGAGCATGCGTGCCACGCGAACGGCATCCAAATCGAGCCTGCCGGCCAGTTTACCTGGAGATTCCGGAGCCATCGGCGAGAGATTGACAGCTAAGTGCGCCTCCTCTTCCGTAAAGAGGGCCTTGAGCAAAGCCTCTAGTTCCGGGCTTCTGCGGCTGCCATACCCGATGAGATTGAAAATATCCGCCAGTTGATCATACAATTTATCTGCCATAGGAATCCTTTGTCACAGTTGTTTGTGTTTTATCCGGCATCAAACCGCTTCCACCCGGCAGGGCACAAACCACCTGATAACCTGACCACCTGAAGGTGGCACGAGGTCACGCGAGGTGGCGAGATTGCACGAATCGCATGCGAGCCAGCATTGATTTTTCATAACGATAATGCTTCCACTCGGCAGGGCACGAAGCGGTGCATGGGCGTGCCGAACTGATCCCGGTGCGTGTTTTTGGTCAGGCGGTTCACGTTGGCGCCGTATTTTACGCCGTTGTAAACCAGGCCGAAACCATGCGGGATCACCACATGGCCTCTGCGAGCCGTATCCGTAATTTCCAGTTCGATCTCTTCGCTTCCTGCTTCCGTCGTCACTTTGATCTGCTGGCCGTCTTTTAGATTGAGTGCCAGTGCGTCTTCGGGATGCATGGCCAGCGTGCAGGCGCGTTTGCCTGCGTTCCATGCCGGATCGCGCATCAGCGTGTTGGCGTTGGTGGAGATATGCCGTCCGGCCATGAGGATGAGCGGAAATTCGGCAGGCATGACCAGTGCGGCCTCTTCCTGGGCTGCTTCTATCGTTTTCAATTCATCGAGCAGCTCCGGAATCAGGAGATTGATTTTGCCATCCGGGGTTTTGATTTCCGCAAAGTTATTTTCAGGATCGGCTTTCCCCACCCAGATGCCTTCGGGATGATCGATGATCTTCTGAAAGATTTCCTCCCCGAGCGCCGGTCCCGGTTTGAAACCTGCTCTTGCGGCATTTTCGTGGAAGGATTTGGGGGCAACTTGCAGCATGCCCCATAAAGCTGCCAGGTGGACTGAACCCATGGCCTTGCCCAGTGTTTTGCCTAAAATGAACGGCATGGCTTTCAGCGCTTTCGGTTCCGTTACGGCGTATTCCATCAAGGCTTTGGCAAAAACCGGACGGCTTTCAAAGGCGGCTTGATAAAGGTTCTCGGGAATCGGTGGAATCAGTCCCAGCGAGTCTGCAAGCCGCAGATCGATTTCGCCCAGTTCCAGCTGCTCTCCATCTGGTTCGATAATCGGCCGGCGCATCTGGAAGAATATGCCGGGATAGGTCATGGGGAAGAAGGTGCCGTCCCATGATTCGTAGCCGGTGCGCGACGGCAGGATGTAATGGGACAGGGCGGCTGTTTCCGTCATGGCGATTTCCGCTGTGACCAGAAGGTCCAGACGCTGAAATGCTTTTTCATAAGCGGTGGTATCTGCATAGGAGCGCAAAGGATTCAAACCGGTAACCAGGACCGCCCGCAGCCTTTCGGGATGATCGGAGAGAATTTCTTCCGGCATGACATTAGGCGGGAAGGCGCCGCAAACCGGGAAAGAATTCGTGGCCACGGTGCGCCAGATTTTGGGGTCCCTTTCATCCGTGTGTGATCCGAGCGGCATCATATGGCCGGGAATGATATTGCCGCCGGGAGCACAAAGCCTGCCGCAAATCGACTGTAGAAGAACAATCAGATAAGAATTGAGACCGCTGTGCCGTCCCATGAAAATCCCCAGATCATAGCGCAGAGATGACTGGCGTGTGGCATAATGTCTTGCGACTTCACGTACCTTATCAAAGTCAAGCTCACAGGTCTTGATGGCGGCGCGGGCATCGAAATTTTCAAAATAGGATTTCACCTGATCAAAACCTGATGTATGATTTTCCAGATAGGATTTGCTATCCCAACCCTCTTTAAGAATAATGGAAATCATCGCTTTGAGCAGCAGCGCGTCCGTGCCGGGACGGATCTGCAGGTGAATGTTGGCGATCTTTGCGGTTTCGGATATCCGCGGATCGACAACGATCAACAGCTTATCGGGATCTTTGGCGATGCGCTGGAGCTGCCGCGGCGCCTGAGGGATCTGATGGCTCTGCATGCCATTCCAGCCGAATATCAGAAGAACATCCGTATGGTTCGTGTCCGGTCCGTCATGCAGGTATTGCTTTCCGTGGGTTCGGCCGCAAACCCAGAAGGCGCCGGCAAACTCCTGCGCGAGTGCGTTGTACTGGTACTGCGAGCCCAGGCCGCGCATCAACCTTACGCCGAAGGCCGCTTCAAAATGGCAGCCCTGGCCGCCGCCGCCCATATAGGCAAAGGAGCGAGGGCCGTACTGGCCGATAATGCCTTTCAGTTTGGCCGCGATTTCATCAATGGCCTGATCCCAGGAAATCCGCTCGAATTTGTCCCCGACCTTTTTCAGGGGATATTTCAAACGGTCGGCGTTGTGCTGATGATAGGCGATGTTCACGCCCTTCCGGCAGATATAGCCTTCGCTTTTGACATTGGACTTGTCCGCTTTTACTTTGACGATTCGGTTGTTTTCTACCTCGACTTCGAGGCCGCAGTTTTGTGCGCACAGAACACATCCGGTTTTATGTAAGGTTCCCATGTTTGTTCCTTTCTTCCGGCGGCATGGCCGGATGTCAATGCGCGTCTTGGTGAGCGTGGCGTAAGACGCGGGTTTCTACTTATACGGTGTAAATCGCGTTTTTGTGAATCAGTCAATCCTTTTATCAGAACCCCGGCGCGTAACTTTCAGCATGTCGATGGGGATGCTAAAGCCGGAAATCATATAGAACAAGGGGATGCATCCCCTTGTTCCGCGAAGAAGGTGAACACGGAACGGATTAGATAACTTAATGTTTGTCATCCCGTAAATCTTGACATCTTTCTTGCCGGGTTGGCCACAGTCAGTTCCAGCATGAGCTCCCGGCCGATGGCCATGTTCGGTGCGAATTTGCGGATGAAATCGATTTCTTCATTTGTGGGATGCGGTGTCTCCGAAAGATCACCGGCGATCTTCAACTCCCAGGGCACTTCTTTCTTGATATCCTCTACCTTCACCTTCGGATGAATCTGCGCCAGATAAATTTCTTTCGTGACCGGATCAAAGCGGAAAACACCCTTGGTGGTGAGCACCATGGAAGGGCCCGATTCTTTCAGGAAAAGGCCTGAATTTTCGCGGCTGTCTCCGCCTTCAAGGTAGCCCGGCGACGTCATATAATCAAGCTTGTTTACAAATTTTCCGCCCAGCATGGTCAGGACGGTTCTTTTGGCATAGGACATAAAATCCGCCGCCCCGCCGGAACCCGGCAGACGCAAGGAGGGTTTGTAATAGTCCCCGATGACGGTGGTGTTGACGTTACCGAATTTGTCAATCTGGCCGACGCCCAGAAAGCACACATCCACAAAACCCCGGTACGCCGTGGTGAAGGCGGAATACAGATCCGTCGCATAGGAGAAGCCACGGCACGCGTGCGCATCGGCAATGTGATTCAAGGGCTGCAGAGGCTGGAAATCGATGATGCCCGATTCCATCATCAGCGTGGCGTGCGGCGCGTAAAGCGCCTTGGCCAGCGCGCCCGCCGTGGTGGGGAGCCCCACGCCCAGAACGACGTTTTCATAATCGTGAATTTCCTTGGCCACGGCGATGATCAGCAGTTCCTGAAGGGTATAGGGTTTACTCATAGAATTTCCCCCTTTCCCGTAAAATCGCTTCCATCTCCGGCAGGGTTAGTCCCGTGAAGATTTCCCGGCCCTCGCGGTCCCAGCGGGATGTAAATGCCGCTCCGTAGTTGGCGGGAGCGGAGTAGTACGGCTTGGCCTTGATCTTGTTGAGTGTGGTTGAACCGAATTTACTGATGTAGCGGTCTATGTAGGCCGCGCGGTTTTCACAGCCGTAAACCCACTCGTCCATCCAGGCGGCAAGCCCATCCGCCGTAGAGTCGGCCACCATGAATAAACCGTACATAAAAGCATCGCGGTCGTAATGGCCCAGCACTTCCGTAGGGTGCGCTCCCCAGGGCACTTCCACCAGGGCATTGACGCGATAGGCGGGAATGATGGTGAAGTGCGGACTTGATTGAATGATGTCGTGTTCAACGATTTCCTCGCAGGAGACGATAATCCGTTTGCTGGCCAGCGCCGCCGCCGCCACGCTTCCCATCGCGCCCCAGTACTGGGCGTTGCCGAACTTGTCGGCGCGCTGCACATGGACGATGCAGACGTCGGGATTGGCCGGTGGGACCGTCAGGATCTTCTTTCCGGTATAGGGGCATTCGATAACACGGAATTTGTTTTCCCCCATGAAGCTGCGCTTGCGGAAAATGTCGGTGGCCATCACGCCCTCCAGCACCTGTGTAAAGGTCAGGCCGTGCATACCCGCCACCAGCCGCGCATTGTAGTCAAAGTTGGTGTAGTCTTCCATTTGCAGCGTTCCGGCGTTTAGCGCCCGCTCCACGGCGGAGCCGCCTTTTCTGCCGCCCGCACGCATCACGTAAGTCGTCACCAGCCGGTCCACGCAGCCCGCGCCGACGAGGACTTCAACGTCAAAGATGCCGGATTGGGAATAAAGCGTGAACCCTTTTTTTTGTTGCCGGATCACTTCGTACACCAGTTCGGCGCAACTGCCCACGGTGTAATTGCCGATCACGAGCTGATCGCCGTCATGAACGAACCGGCTGATCGCATCGCAGGCGCTCATGATCTTTCCATTTGCTTCAGCCATGGCCCCCCCCTCCTTTTGCATGGTTTAAATACCATGCCAGCGTCGAAAAGTGAAAGCAAAAAAGCGGACCTGCAAAAAAATATTGATAAGTATTTCGATTGGCTATAATAAGGACGTCAGAAAAAGTTCTCAAAATATTTCTGCTTGAAATTTAAGGAACTTACCTATGCCCGCTCCGCAAATTATTTTGGACCTGATTGAACGATTCGAACGAAACCTGGATGCCTACAAATCCGGCGCGTATAATGAAACCCAGGTGCGCCGGGAATTTATCGATCCCTTCTTTGAAGCGCTGGGTTGGGATGTCAACAACATATCAGGGAATGCCGAAGCCTATAAGGATGTCATCCACGAAGACGCCGTGAAAGTCAGCGGCGTCACCAAAGCGCCGGACTATTCCTTCCGCATCGGCGGCCAGCGCAAGTTTTTTGTCGAAGCCAAGCAACCTTCCATCAACATCAAAGATGCTCCGGCGCCTGCTTATCAAGTGCGGCGCTATGCCTGGTCGGGCAAACTGCCGCTTTCCATCGTTACGGATTTTGACGAATTCGCCGTTTACGACTGCCGCATCAAGCCGGATCAAAACGACAAATCCGACAAGGCCCGCATTAAATACTACACCTATCAGCAGTATGCCGAAAAATGGGATGAAATCGCCTCCGTCTTTTCCAAGGACGCCATCCTCAAAGGCTCTTTTGATAAATATGCTGAATCCAACAAGGCCAAGCGCGGCACCGCCGAAGTGGATAGCGCGTTTCTGGCGGAAATTGAAAGCTGGCGCGAGCTACTGGCCAGAAACATCGCGCTTCGCAACACGCTGACAGTGCGGGAACTGAACGAATCCGTTCAGCGCATCATCGACCGGATCATCTTCTTGCGCATCGCCGAAGACCGGGGCATTGAAGACTACGGCGCGCTCAGAGGCATCTGCAACGGCGCGAATACCTATAGCCGCTTGCAGGAACTCTTTTACAAGGCCGACGAACGCTACAACTCCGGCCTGTTTCATTTCCGCCCGGAAAAAGGCGAGACGGAGCCGCCCGACCGGCTGACACCCGATCTTGTCATTGACGACAAGCCACTCAAAGATATTCTGAAGACGCTTTACTATCCCGATTCGCCCTACGAGTTTGCCGTTCTGCCCGCAGACATCCTGGGACAAGTCTATGAGCAGTTTTTGGGCAAGGTCATTCGTCTCACCAGCGATCACCGCGCTGTCGTGGAGGACAAGCCCGAAGTCAAAAAGGCGGGCGGCGTCTTTTATACGCCCACATACATCGTCGAGTATATCGTCAAAAACACCGTGGGGAAACTTCTCGATGGCAAGACCCCGAAAAAGGCCGAGAGTTTGCGGATTCTTGATCCGGCCTGCGGGTCGGGGTCGTTTTTGCTGGGGGCTTATCAATATCTGCTCGACTGGCATTTGAAATATTATGTCGCCGACAACCCGGAGAAGCATGCGCGGGAGAAAAGACCGGCCCTTTATTCGGGGCAGGGCGGCGCGTGGCATCTGACCACCGCCGAGCGCAAACGGATTTTGCTCAACAACATTTACGGCGTGGACATCGACAGCCAGGCCGTGGAAGTCACCAAGCTCTCCCTTTTGCTCAAAGTGCTGGAAGACGAAACCGGAGAGACGCTCAACCGGCAGCGCAGGCTCTTTTCCGAGCGGGCGCTCCCGAACCTGGGCGGCAACATCAAGTGCGGCAATTCGCTCATCGGCCCGGATTTCTACGACGGCAAACAAATGAATCTGATGGACACGGAAGAAGCCCAGCGCGTCAACGTCTTTGACTGGCAGGCCGAGTTTCCGGAAATCTTCAAAGCAGGCGGGTTTGACGCGGTGATTGGAAATCCGCCGTATGGAGCATATTTATATGAGGATGACAAAAAATACTTAACTGAGCAGTATCAAAGTCAGACCTATCAACTTGATAGTTATTTGTTATTTTTAGAACGATCCATTAATAAACTTCTCATAAAAAAAGGGCTGTTTGGTATGATTATACCTAACCCATGGCTTACGAACCTCACCCAAACAAAGATTAGAGACCTTGTTACACACAATACAAAAATTATTGAAATTGTTCATTTCAAACAAAAAGTATTTAATAAGGTGACTGTTGATACGGAAATCGTCATTTTACAAAATCAAGGAAACTTAGATGAAAAAACAAAAGTATTAATTGTAAATTCAATCGAAGAATTTATTAACCCCTCAGCTAGTGATGGCATTAAATCTATTCTTCATGAGCAAAGAAAATGGTGCAATCTCAACGGAGGCGTAATTAATATATTTCTTGAAAAAAATGAGGAAGCCCTCGCTAAAAAATGTATTCAAAACAATATTCCCTTAAAAGATATTTGCCTAACTAATGTAGGCATCAAACCATATCAAGTAGGCAAAGGCAAACCGCCTCAAACCAAAAAGATTGTTGAAGAAAGAACATTTGATAGTGCAGAATGTATATCCGGTGAGTATAAACAATATCTGAGAGGGAAGGATATTAATAAATACATTCTTGCCCCTCTTGAGAAAAGGTATATTAAATTTGGCCCTTGGCTAGCGGAGCCTAGGCCTGCCATAGATTTTTCTGCTTCAGAAAAAATTTTGATGAGACAAACAGGCGACAGCTTAGTAGCAACGCTCGATGTAGATTGTTATCTTTGCCTAAATAATCTACATGTAATAATTATTAGGAATAATAGCTATAGCATAAGATATTTACTGGGGTTGTTAAATTCTAAATTATTAAATTGGTATTATCATACGCTAAATCCAGAAATTGGCGAAGCACTTGCAGAAATCAAAAAGACAAACGTAGAAAATCTGCCAGTGCGTGCAATCACTTTCAATAATAAGATTGAAAGGAAAATGCACAATGACATGGTTCAACTCGTCGAGCAAATGCTCTCCTTGCACAAACAACTGCCGGACGCCAAAACCGGCCATGAGCAAACCGTGCTTCAGCGCCAGATTGACGCGACTGACAAACAAATTGATAAACTGGTTTATGAGCTCTACGACCTGACCCCGGAAGAAATCGCCATTGTGGAAAAAGCCTGATACTCAGGCACTCTTGACATTATGTCATAAATCGTATACAATGCATCACAAGTAATCTAAAAGGGGTATATTATGAAAGCTACAGTATCTATCCGCCTTCCCGACGAATTAACAAAGCATCTTGACGATATTGCGGAGGAAACGGAAAGGCCTCGTTCTTTCCACATCCAAAAGGCATTAGAAGCATATATTGAAGATTTTGCTGATTTGCGCATTGCCATCGACCGATTAAGAAATCCGAAAGATGAAGTTATTTCCGGAAAAGAGCTGAGGAAAAACCTTGGCCTTTAATATCAAATACAAGAAATCCATTGAAAGAGACCTGGGCCGTCTCGATAAAAAGGAGGCGCGCCGCATTCTTGATAAAATCGAAAAGGATCTTTCCGAGCGTGCCGAATCTTATCCGGTTCTCAAAGGTGAATTCGCCGGATTAAGAAAAATGCGAGTGGGAGATTACAGGGTAATATTCACCATTCTTGATAAGGACATTCTCATTCTCAGAATCGGCACACAGGCGGGAAATTTACAAAAATAATCGAACATGAGAACCCGCCTCTCCAGCGTCAAATCGACGCGAGCGACCGACAGATTGACAAGCTGGTTTATGAACTCTACGATCTGACTCCGGAAGAAATCGCCATTGTAGAAGGCACGAATTAGAAATAGCTCTGCCGCAATTTCATTTACGGCATCTTTAAGAGTCTTTCACTGCGCCAGACGCGGATAATTCTGATTTTATGTTGATCAAGGCGGTAAACAATCCGAAAGGGTGTATGGATAATTTCTCTTAAATTTACAATGCCGAATTCCGGCACAATACGTCCGCTCTCCGGAAAATCGGCAAGCCTTTCTACCTGAGAAATAATTTCCTCAAGTAACCTTCTGCCCACATCAGGGACTTGCTGATCTAAATACCAGGCGCGAATACTTTCAAGATCATCAAATGCCGAAGCCGCAAACGTGATTGCTCTTTTTTTGAGCATGGCTACTTTAGTTCCAGCCGCTTTTTAACTTCATTCAGGCTGAATTCCCGATTTTCTTCAATATCCATCAGGCCGCAAACGACGCCGCGCAGGAAAGCCTGTTCCTCCGTTCTTGCCTCATATTCTTTTACGGACTCAACAATAGCGACACTCCTGCCCCTGCTGGTCAAAAGCACCGGCCTGCGGGTTTTATCCACCTGGCTGACAATTCGTCCCGGATTGATCTTTAAGTCACTGATTGGCACAATGTCTTCCGAATATTTAATGGTTGATTGCATAAAGTCCTCCTGGATGAGCTATTAATGGTTCTGACAATAGCACTGATTAAACGACCTGTCAAAAGCATTTATTATAAGATGTTTCAGCCGCTCTTGATATGGATGCTGACATTCATGGAAAGCTGCCGTCAGCCAGAACCGGTCATGAGCAAGCCCACATCCCGCGTCAGATTGACGCGACCGACCGGCAGGCAAGCCATCTTCAATCTTTTTTAAGATTGATTTTATGGTCTATCCAGTGCAGTGCGGCCATTTTTAGAAAATCCTGAACGCTGACATCTTTATCAATACAATAGTGAGCGATTTTTTTATACGCGTCCAGGGGGATTCTTATCGTTGTTTTCTTCATCGATTCTTCATTTTCTTTTTTCATATCTGTCATTTACACGATTGGCATCATGCTGTCAACAAATAAAGTGTAAAATAATATAGACAGCATGCTGTCAATATGCTATTTTGGCTTCAAGGATTGCGGGTATCAACTCTAGCAAATAAAAGGACAGCACGATGCATAACGAACAAATTGAACGATGGCAACATCATCACGTCTTTAACGTCGAAAAAAAAGCAATAGAAAAACGAACTTTAATTGTTGTGATCGTTACGTTTGTCACCATGGTTGCCGAAATTTTATTTGGCTGGATTTCGAATTCCATGGCGTTGCTCGCTGATGGCTGGCACATGGGAACGCATGCCTTTGCCCTTGGCATATCGCTGATTGCCTATATTATGGCAAGAAAATACGCTAAAGATGAAACCTTTACATTTGGAACATGGAAAATTGAAATTCTCGGCGCTTACACAAGTGCCATTGTGCTGGGTATCGTTGGCGTAATCATGATATTTACGTCAGTGGAGAGGATCATTCATCCCCTGAGCATTCACTATAACCAGGCATTGTTTGTCGCAATTTTAGGATTGCTGGTCAACCTTGTGTGCGCCGTAATCCTCAGCGGTGGCGGTCATTCTCATGAACATGGACATCACCATGGAGAAGATGCGCATTCCCATGATGAACACCATCATGAAGATTTGAATTTTAAATCGGCATATCTGCATGTGGTGGCGGATGCGATGACATCCGTATTGGCCATTGCCGCATTACTGGGCGCTAAGAATTTTAATCTGATCTGGCTTGACCCGTTTATGGGGATTGTCGGCGCAGGCCTGATCCTTCGCTGGTCATTCTTATTGTTAAGGGATAGTGGAAATATTCTGCTGGAACGTGAAACGAATGCCACCATCGTGAATGAAATTAAAAAAGAAATTGAATCTGACGGTGATTCGAAGGTAAGTGATTTACACATCTGGACGGTTGCGCAAAATAAATATGCCTGTATTTTATCTTTGGTGGTCACGGCAAAAAAATATTCCATTGAAGAATATAAGGCGCGATTAGTCGGCGTGCATGAGTTGGTGCATTTAACTATTGAAGTCAATGAATGTAAAAAATAAGAATATCTCGGCAAAGCCGTGCATGACCCGTTTCATCTCTGGGCGCAGAAGTTTAACAAATGGCTGATGCAGTCAGATGAACAATTTCGCAAAACAATAGAATATATTGCCCACAACTATTTACGCGGCTGCAATCTTATCCACCATAACTTTATCGAAAGATTGAACTGTAAGTTCATGAACATCTACTTTTTCAGACGCGGAAAGAATTTCAATACCGATAACATTGCCTTTATCATCGTAATCCATGATGATATCGGGAGTAACCTCACCGGTGTTATGTATGCGATCTTCTTTTAGACGTATATAAATGGCATCGGCAGCCTGGCTATAATGCATTCTCATACTTATTTTGCCTCCTTCACGTATTTCCCGATTTTATCAGTTAAGTAAGCCGTAATTAATAAATCTCCTTCGGTAACAATTCGCAACAACTTACCCGAGACCAGCTTTTGGTAGATTATTCTGTCTCTGCTGCCGGGTATCCTGGCTTCGGGATTACTCAAAGCATCTTCAATGATCTCTTTGGACAGACTTCTTTCTTTTAATTGCAGTAGAATATGATCGGTCCATCGCCAGTTCATGTTTTCTAATTATCCTGATTTAAAGGGGAAAGTCAATCTTGTTTTTAAAGAAGGCAAAGATCAGTATGCGGTTGGTGCTTGAACTAATTGATAAATACGAGGTGTTCCGCCTTCCACTGTTCCACCTTCCACCTTGACAGACGGTAAGATTGTTATTACTATCGATACAATAGTAAATAAACAAGGCGTTGTCTGACGAGAGCGATGCCCCGACACGATGAGGGATGTTTATGAATATATTCACGATTATCTGGGACGGACTGCGCCGTCGAAAAATCCGGTCCATTCTGGCCATCGCCGGCATTGCCATCGCGGCAGCCTCTTTATATTCTCTGGTGGCGCTCAAGGAAGGATATGAATCCGGGATGCGCTCCGAAATTGAAAGCATGGGAGCGCAGATTATCGCTGTCGCCAAAGGCTGTCCTTACGAGGCTGTGGCGGTGATCATGATCGGCGGTCAGGTTCCGGCAACACTGCCTCAAAGCGTCACCCAGGACATCCGCAAGATTCCCAATGTCATCAATGCATCTCCCAACGTATTTGGCGCGTATCAGTATCTGAATCTCTCGCATCCGATTATCGGCATGGAAAAGAGCGAACTTGATGCCAAGCCCTGGTGGAAAATTCAAGGACGGTTTCCGGATCAGGAAGGTGAAATCATGCTGGGCAGTGTCGAGGCCGCGGTCTTTGCCGAAAAAAGCGGCGAATATACAAAGATCGGAGATTCCATCTCGGTTGTGGCAGCCGGCAAGCCCGTATCCTTAAAAGTAGTCGGCATTCTTGCGGCAACCGGTTCCAAAGACGATTATTCAACATTCACCCATCTGGCCACGGCGCAAAAGATTCTGAATCTGCAAGGACGAGTGGTTGCGATCAGCGTCCGCGTCAAAGACATCGGGGGAATTCCCGATACCATCGCTCACATTGAAAAAATCCCCGATGTACAGGCCGTGACGGTGGCTCAGGTGATGGGCACGATTCAAAATCTGGTTAAAGCGGCGGAAACCATGCTGCTGACGGTCATGATCATTGCACTGATCATCGGCGGTATCGGCACCATGAATACAATGATGATGTCCATTTTCGAACGCACCCGCGAAATCGGTTTAATGAAGGCGACCGGGGCGTCCAACATGCAGATATTCGCGCAGTTCTTTACGGAAGGGGTCGCGATATCCTTTATCGGAGGCTTGCTGGGGTTGATGGCGGGCGTACTGGCAAGCCTGGGCGGCGACGCCATTTTACGTAACATTGTCTCCGTTATGCCGACGACATCCGTGGGTAAGATATCGCTTACGGCCATCTGGCTCACGCTTTTGTTCCCGGTGGTAATCGGCGCCATGTCCGCCGTGTATCCGGCCATCCGCGCCGCAAGGCTCAGTCCCATCGAAGCGCTGCATAACGAGTAGGAGAAAACACCATGCTTAAGTTAAAGGCCATTACCAAAATTTATCCCCGTGGGATTGAAAAAGTTTACGCGCTCAGCGATCTTTCGCTGGAAATCGCGCAAGGCGAATATGTCGGTGTGGTCGGGCCGTCCGGTTCCGGCAAATCAACGTTGATGAATATTATCGGATTGCTCGACAGCCCCAGTACAGGCGACGTGTTTATTGCGAATCGCCGCGTTGCCGATTTGAAAGGCGGGGAGTTGAATGGTCTTCGCCGCCAGACTATCGGCTTCATCTTTCAGCAGTTTCTGCTGATCCCGACGATGACCGCGCTGCAGAATGTCATGCTGCCTTTGTACTTTGCAGGCGCCCCGAACGCGAAGAAAAAGGCAATGGATCTGTTGTGCAAAGTGGGGCTGGCAAAGCGCGTCGAGCATTTGCCGTCTCAGATGAGCGGCGGAGAAATGCAGCGCGTCGCTATCGCCAGAGCGCTGGCGAACGAGCCTGCCGTGCTGCTGGCGGATGAGCCGACAGGCAATTTGGACAGTAAAACAGCGGAAGATATTTATCGGCTGTTTTCGGATATTAACCGGGAAGGAACCACGATCATCATGGTGACGCATAACCAGGAGCTGGCTTCCACATTCCCCAGAATAATCACGATACGTGATGGAAGGCTGGAAAAAGATGAGAAGAAATAAATTGCAAAGCATATGGGCGCTGGCCTTGTGCGGCGTGCTGATGACGCTGGTGGCCTGCACGACCTCGGAAGGAAAAACATACGGCGCAGCCATTGATCCGAAAAAGGGAGAAGCGGTGGAGCTGTCCAAGGTGTTTGCCAATCCCAAAGCCTATGAAGGAAAGAACATCATCATCTACGGAGAGACGGGCATGATCTGCCGGACCGCCGGCTGCTGGCTGATGCTCAAGAATAACGCAAACCAGATCCTGGTGCAGTTCTTTACGTTTACCGTGCGGCCGTCGGTCGGATCGAAGATCCGCGTGCAGGGCGTTTTAAAACTGCAAAATGATGTCCCCTATCTTGCGGCAGATGGATTGGAGATTCTGTGACAAAACGATGTTGACAGGGATGTCGCTCGCTGGTAGGTTGCGAAACATATTTCGGGGTGGCAGAGAAATGATCTCTGCCTGAGATGATACCCGTTGAACCTGATCCGGGTAATGCCGGCGGAGGGAGAGCAGCGATGAAATATTTCAAACCCTTTCTTCCCGCCTGTGGAGAAAGGGTTTTTTA
>CAYGNV010000041.1:3840-16082 GCA_964351355.1 uncultured Smithella sp. | reverse complement strand
AAAAAGCACCGCCCCGACAACATCTTCCGGCTCGGCGATTTTTCCCTTGGGAATGGTTTTACAAATCAGCTTTTCAATGTCGGGATTGGACCAAATGGGTTTGCTGAAATCCGTACGGGTAAATCCGGGGGCAACAGCATTCACATTGATGCCCAGTTGCGCCCATTCGCGGGCCATGCAACGCGTGAGCATCTTGAGCGCCGCCTTGCTGCATCCGTAGGCAGCCATGCCCGCTTCAGCCTTATCCGCTCCGACTGTGGTAATATTGATAATCTTTCCGCTTTTTTGTTCAATCATCTGATGCGCAACCAGACGGCTCAAAAGCCATACAGCCTTGACGTTGGTGTTGAAACACTTGTCCCATCCGTCCTCGCGCAGATCGAGCAGACCGCGCAGAAAACTGCGGGCGGCGTTGTTGACCAGAATGTCGATCCGACCGAATTCCTTGATCGTCGTCTTGACCAGATTTTCCAACTGTTCATGAACCGTCAGATCCGTCACAACGGCCAGCGTTTTGCCGCCTTTGTTGCGGATTTCATCCGCGACGCCGTCAATTTCGGCTTGGGTCCGGCTGCACAAAACAACATTGGCTCCTGCTTCCGACAACCCCAGAGCAATCACCCGACCAATGCCTCTGCCCGCGCCGGTGACTATCGCTGTTTTACCTGAAAAATTGAAAATATTGCCCATGATTTTGCCCTCCTAAATTTTTTTATATAAAAATAGGCCTATGGATGATCCATTCAGCCCTGACAACTTTACGCCCTTTTATAAACTTTTAAAAACTGGTTTGCAAGCGCTGAAACGGAATATTTTTCACCAGGATAAACCTCTGTGTTCTCTGAATTCGTTTTACAGGGCGGCGGATACTGTATTTAAATGGAAGGAATGTTTGATAATGTTATGTTATCCATGATAGTATTCAAAAAACAACATCCCTGACGTCAGGCTGAAGCAATGAAAATAAATAGTAAACGAATGCGGCGGCTTTTTAAGTTAGACTTGCAAAGCCGTCTTGCGGTTGGATTTCTGATTGCCACCTGCCTCACAGGTCTTTTTGCCACCATTATCAGTATATGGACGATTAACAAAAGCACCATTGCGGAAGTACAGAACAGGGTGCGTATGGATATCAATACGGCCAAGTTGATCTATAATAATAAGATCGAAAAAATTACATCCCTTATTCAGTTCACCGCCGAAGGCTCCGATCTGCAGGAACGTATCGAAAGGGATGATACAACCGGCATGGCATATCTTAAAGGACTTATTCGAAGAGGGACGGGAACACAGCCGGGTAATGACAATGTTTTTCTCGATATGCTGATGGTTGTGGATGCCGGCGGAAAGGTATTGTACCGGGCGGCTAATCCGGCAATCCGTGGAGACAACCTCCTGAATGACCCTCTTATCGGAAACTGCATCAGGGGGAAAATTCATCTCTCATCAACCGAACTCATGTCCATTAAAGACATTTTAAGGGAAAATCCTACGCTTTCGGAACGGGCGAATACAGATATTGTGAAGACGCCTTTGTCTGCCGATATCAGGGAAGATAAGCTCTCGGAAGGCATGGTCATGAAAGTTGCCTATCCGGTAATGGATAGAAACACCAATGTATTGTTGGGCGTTCTGGTCGGGGGCGTTCTGATTAACAAGGACAACGAAATAGTGGATAAGATAAAAGAGACCGTGTATCACAGTGAAAAATACAAAGGTCGTGAAATAGGGGTGGCCACCATATTTCAGGGAGGCGTGCGCATATCCACCAATGTTATGATGAAGGATAACAAAAGAGCCATTGGCACTATTCTTTCCAAAGAAGTTTACGATCGGGTCATCAAAGAAGGAAGGGACTGGGTGGGCAGGGCGTTCGTTGTGGATGACTGGTATATTACCACTTATACTCCTATTGTAAACATGGATAAAAAGCTCATCGGTGTGCTCTACACGGGGATACTTGAAGCCAAATACCGGGACATCCAACGGAAAATGATCTGGACAAATCTGGGCATAACCACACTGGGAATGATCATCGCTTTTATCATTTCCCTTTATTTGGGCAACGCCATTATCAGAAGAATACGAATATTGAAGAAGGCTACGGAAGCAATTGCCTCCGGCAACCTGGACTATAAATTATCCCCCGATAAAATATCCGGTTTCGACATGCTGGACGAAGCCTTCAATGACATGGCCAGATCACTCAAAGACCACAATGATCAATTACAGAAAATGCATCAACAGCTCGCAAAAACTGAAAAACTAACCGCCCTGGGACAAATGGCGGCGGGTGTCGCCCATGAAATCAACAATCCCCTGGGGGGAATCCTTTTATACAGCAATATTGCCCTGGAAGATATTCAGGAAGATAGCCCCGTGCGGGAAAACATACAGAAAATTATCTATCAAACGAACCGCTGCAAAGAAATTGTGCAGGGCCTGCTTGATTTTGCCAGAACGCCGACAGGCGAAATGCTTTCCCTGCAGATAAATCAGGTCATCAATACTTCTCTCAAGCTGGTAAGAGATCAGTCCATGTTTCATGGAATAAACATAGATACACGGCTGGCGGATAATCTTCCCGAAGTGAAAGGGGATAGGTCAAGGCTGGAAGAGGTTTTTCTGAATCTGTTCATCAATGCGGCAGACGCCATGAAAGGCGGCGGAAAGCTGACAATCACCACGGAGCCGGGCGCGAACCAGTGCATCAGGATTTTAATATCAGACACGGGGAAAGGGATAGACAAAGAACACCTTCCCCATATCTTCGAACCTTTCTTTACGACAAAGGAGCCCGGGCAGGGAACGGGACTGGGGCTTTCCATCGTTTACGGAATCATTCAAAAACACAACGGCGCCATCGATGCGGAATCCAAACCCGGCAATGGAACGACTTTTATTATATTTTTACCAACATACACTGTGGAATAAATTTGCCGCTGCCGCTTACCGGAATGCCTTCACATGACGCAGTCCGTCGCTTCGATCCGTTTCCGGGAGAAGAGAACTGTGTTGATGTCGTCGATGATTTCTTCGACGAGGACAGGAAGTTTCTCATTTAGCGCGGGCGAAAGTGTTTCACCGAAGGCCACCTCGTCGCCTATTTCGATCCCATAAACTGCCGAAAGCCGGGGCATGTCATAACCGCAGCGAACACCGAGTTCCATCAGATCAAAGATATTCATGCCGTGTGAAGAAAAGAGATGGAGCGTGCCGCGCCGATCATCTTCGCCGATCTTTTTTAGCTCTCCTAACTTTCCGTCCCGCGTGGTCATGGCATCGATGATAAAGAGCGTGTCATAACCGATAATCAAATCGAAGAGGGAAAGGCCGATCATCGCGCTTGACGCCACATCCGCTCCGGGGACTCTTTCGCGGAGCTTTTCTGCGGCCAACAACCCCACACCGTCGTCCGACAGGATGGGGTTGCCCATACCCAGGATAAGTGTTTTCATAAAGTTGCTCTCAGCGGCTGATCTCCCTGATTACTTTGCCTTCATGATCCCTGATCTTTACCTCCAGGGGCATCGTCCCCGGCAGAGAGTGTGTGGCGCAGGAGAGGCAAGGATCGTAAGCCCTGAAGGCCATTTCCACCCTGTTGAGGAAACCCTCTTTCACGTCCGGGCCATGGACGAATTCCTGGGCGGCTTTCTTTACCGACAGACAGATGGGGGCGGCGTTATTCTGCGTGGCCACAATGAGGTTAACCTTCGTGAGGATGCCTTGATCGTCGGTTTCGTAGTGATGGAAGAGCGTCCCACGGGGAGCTTCCACGCATCCTACGCCCTTGTTTCTCAGCTTGAGGTTCATGTTTCGGATGTCTTTGCTGGTAAGCTGAGGTTCATCCGCGATGATCACGTTGTTTTCCGCGGCCTGCAGCGCACAGATGAGGCGCGCCCAGTGGGTGGCGAGTGTATGATGGGCGGGTTTTCCTCCCAGGGTATCAAACATGATCTCCGCCTCCTTCTGTGCCAGCGGGGTTTGCATGGCGCCGGCAACGTTGAGCCGGGCAAGCGGGGCGACACGGTAGAGCGATGTGCCATTGCCTTCCTTCAGTCCCTGCCAGCCCAGCTGCCTTAAATGGTTAAGCTTGATGTAGGTCCACGGCTCCACCCATTCGCCGATATGCTGGTCGTAGTCCCGGGGGGCGAACCTCACGTATTCCTTGCCTTCCGGATCGATGACTTTGACCGTCCCGTCGTAAAACGTAACCCGGTCGTTATCATCCACCAGGGCCATGTAGTAAGTCTTCAGTTTGTAGGCGTCGTGGAGGATCATATCCACATAGGATTTATTTGCCAGCACGACATCCTTGAAGAGCTGGATGGCAAACTTGGCGAAGTCGAGAGAAAACAAGGCGGTATCTTTCACCCATTTGCGGTCCTGTTCGGTAAATCCCCGCGGTACGCCGCCGGGAAGCCCGCCTTCCGGGTGCGGCGCTTTGGTGAAAATGTGCCGGATGATATCCCTGTTTCTCTTTCTGACCTCAATGACCTTCAGTCCTATTTCCTTCCCCACTTTGCCGATGACGCCAAGGATATTCCGCACTTTTGGATCGGCGTCCGGACCAACTACAAAGTCGGGGGCGGCCAGGAAGAAAAAGTGGATATAATGGTCCTCAATATAGAAGGCATTAAATTCCAGTTCCCTGATCAGCCGTGCGGCAGGCGTGGGCGCCACACTGTAGAGGTCGTCGAGGGCCTTGGTGGCGGCCATATGGTGCGCGGACGGGCATACCCCGCATATATTCGGCACGATTCTCGTCATCTCTTCCGCGGGTCTGCCGACGCAGAAGCGCTCAAAACCGCGCAGTTCAGTAACCTGCCAGAAGGCATCCGTTACCTCACCTTTCTCGTCGAGAAGAATTTCTATTTTTCCATGCCCTTCCAGCCTGGTAATGGGATCTATTGTGATTTTTCGCGCCATGTCTACTTCTCCTTATTTTTATGTTTCAGCGATGCGGAAGGGAGACTGAAACGGTAGCAGTAACCGGCCAGATCAGCAATTCCGTCGATGGTTTTCTGTGCATCTTCTTCAGTTTCCGCACTGATGAGCGAAGCAAGTCCGGAGATAAATTTCGCGCCGGCGTCGTCCACGCCCTCAACCGGACCGAAGCAGCCCCGGCAGGGAACATTCGTCCTGATGCATGTTTCGCCGCAGCCGGAACGGATTGCCGGTCCCAGGCAGAGAATTCCCTGCGCCAGGAAACACAGATCATCCTTTGCTTCCACTTCGTGTATCCTTTTAAATTCAGAGATTTCTATCTTTTGCGGTTTGGATTGATTCCGGGGGCAGGCGTCGCACAGAGGCTTGCTCGGCGCCAGCGTGGCGCCCCTGGAGGGCAACTTGCCTTCCAGGACGGCAAACACTGCATTGGCGATAAGGTCCGGCGGCGGCGGGCATCCCGGCAGGTAGTAGTCCACATCGATGATATCGCCGAGCGGATAGACCCGGTCAAAGAATTCCGGCAAAGTCAGATTATTTCCGTTGACTGAGAATACGGTCTGCGGCCGGTTATTTTTCGGGTTTACCACTGTCGGCGCGTCTCGATAGACCCAGTTGAAAATGTCTTCTTTTGACCGGAAATTCGCCAGTCCCGCAGTGCCTCCAAAGCAGGCACAGGCGCCGAAAGCGAGCACAAGCTGCGATTTTTCTCTCAGCAACTTGGCCATTTCCTCCTGTTCTGAATTTCGCACAGCCCCGTGCAGGATGGCCAGCGCTATCTCGCCCTTTTTCATCTTCCGGATGCTTTCATACTTGAAGTCCATGGCAACCGGCCAGAGTACGATATCAATCGCGTCGGCAACAAGGAGGATCGCTTCGTTCAGATCTACAATTGCTTCGTCGCAGCCGCCGCAGGCCGTCAGCCAGTAAATTGCCACTTTGGGTTTTTCTGCCATAATATTCTCCGATCTAACTTTGAGACTTTTTGTCACGATTTTTCTCTTCCGATTTACACCGCAGGCCTTAGCGGCCCCAGACTCTTGATCTCCTTTTTCATTGCTTCAATAACAACAGGGATCTGGGTTCCTTCCGGGTCTATGCTTAATGCAATCTTGAGACGTCCGGGATCGATGCCGAATTCCTTGAGGACTTTGCGCAACAGCATAATCCTCTTCCTTGCCTGGTAATTGCCGGTCTGGAAATGGCATTCCCTGTCGGGACAGCCGAGAATAAGCACTCCGTCCGCCCCTTCCTTGAAGGCAGCGATGATATGTGTGGTATCCACCTTGCCGCTGCACGTGACCGGAATAAGGTTTTTCAACTGTTTCATATAGCCGTTGGTGTTCAGATAACCCCACCCGAACTTACAGGAGAAGCATACCAGTTTGGGGGTGAACTCCGTCATATTGTCCTCCTTATGCAAAGTAGATCGTATTAAAGCGAAGTATAAACTTCCGAGATGCGCTCTTCCATGTCGGACCCGGTCAATTCCCTGGTCCCGGCCGGGCAAGCAGATACGCACATACCGCAAGCCTTGCATTTGAACATGTCCGTTGCGGACACCAGATGGCCGTTTACTGCCTTGAGCTGGGCCGCGTCGTAGTGGCAGGAGGAAATACAGATACCGCAGCCGCTGCAGAGATCATCGTGAACGACAACGGAGGGCAGCTCATTCTGAATGCCTATGGATATACACGCCCTGCACGAAACACACGGACCGCAACAGAGGCAGCGTCTGGCCTCATCAATGGCCTCTTTGAGGCTGAACCCTTTTTCGAACATCTGAAAGTGTATCCGTTTGTCCGGTGGAAGCCACACGACATCAGGCTCATGTTTATAACCGGCATCTTTCAACTGGGGAATTTCGAGGCCTTCGTATTCCTTTTTCCTGCCCGCTTTGATATTCAGGCCCTTGAGATAGCGCTCGATGGACTCTGCTGCTTCCTGACCCTCCCGCATGGCATCCACCATGAAGCCGACTCTTCGGACGTCACCGCCGATAAAGACCCAATCTTTGGTGTTGCTCTGGAGGGTGAGAGAATCGACAGCCAGCCGGCCTTGTTCATCCAGAAGGCCTTCTTTCTCCAGAAAAGCCTTGTCGGGCCCCTGCCCCACAGTAATGATAAGGATATCGCCATCTATGGTGATCGTATCATTGATATCGAAAGAGGGATTGAATCTGCCCTCCTTGTCGAAGACATGGGTGCATTTAGGAGATGCGATGCCGGTAAATTGCCCTTCTTTTTTACCCAATATCCTGCTTACCCCGCGGGAATAAATGATTCTGATACCTTCTTCCCATGCGCCCCGGATCTCCTCATGGTCGGCGGGAATGCCGTCCTTCGATGTCTTGTCCTCACATTCGAGGGCAACTACGGCGACATCACCCCCTAATCTCTTGGCTGATCGCGCCACATCGAAGGCAACGTTGCCGCCGCCTATGACGATAACCTTTTTACCACCAAGGTAATCTCTCATCAGGATTCCGCGGCTGACCTCGTATAGGAATGTCTGCCCGTAGACGATGCCTTCCATATCCTGATTTTCCACTAGCTCCCGGCCAAAGGTAAGCACCCTTGGCGCGGGTGTGCCTTTGGCAATAAACACCGCTTTGTATCCGTCCTTCCGGAGTTTCTCGATGGTCAGATTCCCTTCGCCGATCCGGGAATTGTATTTTACTTCGATACCGGCAATTCTCAGAATGTTTTCAATGACCCTCTGGAGAACAAGCTTTGGCAAACGATAGTGGGGGATGAGCCAAAGAGCCCCTCCCAATCTATCTGTTGCCTCGAAGATGGTAACCCTATAGCCCTTTTTGCTTAGGTTAAAGGCGCACATCAAACCGCCCGGACCGCCGCCGATCACTGCCACGTTTCCCTTGTCCAAGACGACATCGTATTCTTTTTTCTTATCCAGGTGATTGAGGTAAAAGTCGGATACAAACCGTTTCAGCAGCCGGCGTCTGATGGAGCCTCCCTTGCTCTGATAATTACAGCCCAGCTCACAGATGCCGCATACGTAGCCGCAAATCGGGAAAAGGGGGTTATTTTCGAAAAGATAATCCCCGATCTGAATCAATCCATCTTTGGCCTGCGCCGGATCTTCCGGCAGCAGGGAGATGAGCACGTTTGTACGCTGGATATCCTCATTAATAGGACATTGTTTCTGGCAAGGCGGCAGAAACTGCTTAATAGCAGGCTCCACACATGTTTCTCCGACGTTAATGGCATCCCACATCCTGTTTCCTCCTTAATTTTTTCCGGCACGTATCGAGCGCATCAGGCTAACTACTCACCATATTGGATCACATGTATAGCAATACTGATGCCATATGATTTTATTCTTAAATTTCCACAATGTGAGCTATTAAGTAAAACATATATCCCCCCTGATGGGGAATATTACCCCGTTTCAGGGTTATATTGCCCCCAGCGATTTTCTGATGCAGGCATGCCACAAACAGCTGCCGGCATCTCCGGCGGATACAACCTTTCGCTTGAACAATCATATGAAATAGCATAACATTCTCACCATTCCACCATTCGTCGTCACGTGGCGTGGCAACCTGAAAGCAGTTATTGGGGCAGAATTCCGGATAGTCTCCTTTGAGAGGACTCATGGAAAAATCGGAAAAAACGAGCAGGAAAATTCTTATTATTGATGATGAGGAAGCCATCCGGGACGGATGTCATCAAATTCTTACCCGGAAAGGTTTTCATGTTGATAGTACGGGGGAGGCTGTTCGCGGCCTGGAGATGGCGCTAGGGGATGTCTATGACTTGATTCTGCTGGATAGCAGAATGCCCAAAATAAGCGGACTGGATATCCTGAAAAAACTCAAAGAAGATAATAACGTTTCGGCGAAGGTTATCATTATCACCGGATACGGGACCATACCGCTGGCTGTGGAGGCGATGCGTCACGGCGCATTCAATTTTCTTGCAAAACCATATTCTGCGGCTGAACTCAAAGAGGCGGTGAACAGCGCGCTAACAGGGGATAAGCTGCATGATGATGAAAAGGATCTTTCCGTGCTGATCGGGTCCAGCGACTATATGAAAGAGCTTAAAGATTCGATCAGGCGTATCGCGCAGACCGACAGCACTGTTTTGATTACGGGAGTAAGCGGCACGGGAAAAGAACTTGTCGCGCGCACCGTTCATCAATTAAGCAGACGGGCGGACAGGTTTTTTATCCCGGTTGATTGCTCCTCGCTGGCGGAAAGCCTCATGGAGAGCGAACTTTTCGGCCATGTCAAGGGCGCCTTCAGCGGCGCCACGGAATCACGTGAGGGCCGTTTCCAGATGGCGGATAAAGGAACCTTATTCCTTGACGAAATTTCCAATATCAATCTGAATATTCAGGCAAAGTTATTGCGGGTCATTCAGGAGCAGGAAGTGCCGCGGGTCGGCAAATCATCACCGGAAAAGGTGGATGTCAGACTAATCGCGGCGACTAACAAGGATATCCATGCTGAAATTGAAGCGGGAAAATTCAGGGAGGACCTGTTTTACCGCCTTTCCGTCGTTCCTTTGGACATAAAACCCTTAAGAGAACACAAGGCCGATATTCTTCCCATTGCCCAGCATTATCTCGATTTTTTTCAGAAGAAATACAAGAGCAAGGCGCGGTTCCTTTCGGAAGAAGCAAAAAAATCACTGGTATCATACAAATGGCCGGGGAATGTCCGGGAACTGAAAAATACAATTGAACGTTTGTGTGTCCTTAGCGACCACGAAACGGTAAATTTATCCGATATTTTTTACTATGGTCAGGGCGAAGGAGCAAAGGCGCCGGTAGTGGATTCTTCCTCAGGCAGGATAACCCTGGTCGATGTCGAAAAAGAACACATCGAAAAGGCGCTAAAACACTTCCATTTTCAGATCAACAAAACGGCAAAATTCCTCGGTATCGATAGAAAGACACTGAGAATCAAAATGCGTAACTACAATATAAAGACAGTACCTTGATATGGGGGCGTTTTACCCCTTAAGGAAATTTTTGCAACTACCACCCTAACAATATTATCAAATAAATCAATAAGTTGCAATCTGGCATTATCTTTGCTCCTCTTAATGGCAAAAGAAAAGCATTATGGAGGTGTTTGATCATGACGATTAAAAAGAAAATACTCCTAATAGACGATGACAAAGACTTCTTATTCGCCACCAAACTTATTCTGGAGAGGGGCGGATACGAGGTGTTTATGGCGGAAGACGGAAAGACCGGCGTGGAGATGTGGAAATCCATAAATCCAGACCTGGCCATTATCGACATGATGATGGAAACCTGGGGAGAGGGCTTCTCCGTATTGAACAAAATCCGTTCCACCGATACGGGAAAAGAAACACCTCTTTTCATGCTGAGCGCTGTCGATCTTCAAGGTCCTTACAATTCCTTCGAACCGCCTCCTGAGTTTCCCAAAGTCAACAAGGTATTGCATAAGCCAATAAAGGCTGATGATCTTCTCCGATACATTGCTCATGAATTGAGCGGCAAATAGTCATGACGAGCAAATCTGCAAAGCCCCTGATTCTGATTATTGATGATGAAGAAGCTCTTCGGGATGGGTGCAGGCAGGTGTTGGAAAAGTGCGGCTACGCCGTGCTTACGGCCGAACAGGGAATCGAGGGTATCAATCTCGCGCGGGAACACATGCCTGAAATAGCCTTTGTTGATCTTAAGATGCCTAACATATCCGGGATGGAAATTATGGAAATCCTTTCCCGGGACATACCTGATATTGTCCTTGTCATGATCACAGGATTCGCGAGCATTGTTTCAGCAGTGGAGGCCATGCAAAAGGGCGCTTATGACTACCTTCCCAAACCTTTCAACCCCGATCAATTAAGGGCGTTGACAATGCGGGGTTTAGACCACCACAACCTCAAAATCGAGACAAAGAAGCTCAGAGAAGAAAAAGACCAAATGGAAAAGAACTTCATCACTTTCGTAAGCCACGAAATGCGTTCTCCGCTTGTTGTTATCCGGCAATGCATTGAGGCGCTGAAGGAAGTAGCGGGAAAGAGCTTCGATAAAGACGCCAGGGAAATCATTGAACGATGCAGAAAACGCGTCCAGAATCTCGAAGAAATGGTTGAACACTGGCTGGACATCAGCCGCATCGAGAATGGAACGCTTGCGCAGCAGAAAGTCTCTTTAAGCTTAGCTTTCATCATTTCCCGGAGCGTGGAGGAAATGAGTCCTCTGTGCAAAAAAAAGGGGATTTCTTTGGAAACAAATATTCCCCCCAAATTACCCAAGATAACAGGAGACGCGGAAAGTCTGGTACGGGTATTTACCAATGTCATCGGCAATGCGACAAAATACACACCGGAAGGAGGCAAGATAACCATTGCCTGTCAACACGACAAATATTACATTACCGCCAGCATAGCGGATACAGGGATGGGCATTCCCTCGGATAAGCTTTTGTTAATTTTTGAGCCTTTTTTCAGATGCGGCGGAAAAAATGATAAATACAGCGGCTCAGGTCTGGGATTGACTTTCTGCAAAAAAATAATGGAATCCCACAATGGCAGTATTGCGGTTTCGTCAAAAGAAGGAGAGGGAACGACGTTTGTGCTAACCTTTCCCGCCGGCATAAACACTTCCCAAAAAAATTCAGGGTAAGTTTGACAATCCATTTGAAGAATCGTGCATTTCGGGCATACTCACAATAAGTTGAAAAGAGAACCTTTATGAAATACTCCGATGAAGAAAGCTATCGTTTACATAAAAATGATGTTGCGGACAAATGCTTTTGCTGCAATCAAAATGCGCCGAGATTGCTGATTGTCCGGCATGTCGAAAGCGGGATGATGGTTCACCTCTGCCCGGAATGCATGATTGAACACAGCGATGATTATCTTTTGGATAACACCAGACCGTGGTTTGGCGCTTCCTGATCCAGTCGGCAGAGACCGTCCAGGCGATGTTCCGTGTCGCTCTTTACATGTCGCCGAGCGTGCCTCAGAGCAGGAATGCACGGTTACTTGTCCTCATTGTGGCAAACTAATCCGGATACGCATTAGCAAGTGAATGAAGGGGGATGATCTGAAAATCCCGTCCGGTGTGCTGACGCTTATCTTCAAAGTCAAAAAGGTAAGGGCACCTGCAGGAGAGACGCATAACAGCGGCGGCAGACGCTCTTCTGATATGACCGCGCTGAACAGGCATCCAGATCGATAAAATAACTGAACTTGTCACACCAGATATTATCTCTGCCGTTTTTTTGCGCCGGCGGAAGCCGGGCCGCATCCACATCGTTTTGACGAACAACTTTTTTCATAAAA
>CAYGNV010000041.1:0-3740 GCA_964351355.1 uncultured Smithella sp. | reverse complement strand
GCGGCAGATTTTTTCACAGCCGGATCTGCCTTTTTCACAACCGCTTTTTTCTTCGGCGCGGCGACCGCTCTCTTTGGCGGTTTGGGACCTTTGTTCCCCATCGGCTCCTCACAGCAGATCAGTTCGGTGATCACACAGCCGCATTCCTCATCCACAATGACAGCAAGTCCGCATACTTCACAACTCAGAACATCACCTGGCTTTACTTTTGACATTTGCACTCCCTCCTGGTTGTTGATGGGTCATAACTTCCGCCCTCTGGTAATCCATTTTTATTGATTTTAGTCCAAAAAAAAAATTCTTTCAAGTATTGATTGATTTTTTATTCATTTTTTTACGCATCAAGTAAATTCCGATCAACCACCTCGCGAGCTCGCTGCGGAGAATTAACGCTCGTCCCGCAACAGCGGGATTAAATATCCCCGCAGCCGGATCATCGGCAAAGACTTTTATCGGTGAAACAAAGGACAGCTTGACTTTACCCGGCGCTTTGGTATGATTTTGCAACAGGGGAAGCATACCGTATGAATCAAAAATTAAAAACACTTTTACAGGTCACGCCGCTCAAAATAACCATTTTTGTGATTCTGGTTGCGCTGGCGCTGTTTTTGTTTGATTTTCAGTTTTTACGGCTCGTGGAACTTAAAACGTTGGATCTGCGCATGGTGTCACGCGGCAAACTTGCGCCCGGCGGTGAAACAATCATTGCCGCCATCGATGAACAAAGCGTTTCTGAACTGGGACGCTGGCCCTGGCCGCGTACAACGATTGCCCGTCTGGTGGATCAATTAAAAAAGGGAGGCGCCAAAGCGGTCGGCTTTGATATTGTTTTTTCCGAACCGGACGACAACACCAACCTGAAAACCATCAACGCGCTGGCCGCCGAAATGAAAAAAAGCGGCATTTCCGATGCAAATGTCATCAGTCTGTTGAACAAAAAAAGAACCGCAGCCGACACGGATGCGATCCTGGCCACATCCATTCATCAAGCCGAAAACATAACGCTAGGCTACTTTTTTCAATTTCCACGCAAAGGGCATGAAAAGGACCTGGCACATATCACGGCGCATAGAATCGCCGATAATGCCACGCGCATAGAAAATTCCCGTTATGCGATGGTCAACTCCGCCACAGACAAGCCCGATGATTCCTATCTGCCGCGCGCTTACGCACCAGAGGCCAACATTGCAAGTCTTGCCAACGCCGCGCAAAACAGCGGCTATTTCAACATGCTGCCGGACAGCGACGGCTCCTACCGCTGGTCGCCTCTGGTCATCGCTTTTGGAAACAATTATTACTCCTCGCTGGCCGTTTCACTGGTTCATGCCTATCTTGATTTTCCAGCTCTGTCTCTGAACCTGGAATCCTATGGCGCAAAGAACGTCGGCATCGGTGATATTCTTATTCCCACGAATGAATCGGGGCAATTGCTGATCAACTATCGGGGACCTCCCCGGACGTTTCCCCACTATTCCGTTGCTGATATTTTAAACGGCAGCATTCCCCCGGAAACCTTCACGAACAAGATTGTTCTCGTCGGCGCAACCGCCATTGGCATCTATGACCTGCGCGTGACGCCTTTTTCATCCACTTATCCCGGCGTGGAAATTCACGCTACCGTTATTGATAACATTTTGCG
Organism: uncultured Smithella sp.; assembly: GCA_964351355.1. GTDB lineage: Bacteria > Desulfobacterota > Syntrophia > Syntrophales > Smithellaceae > UBA8904. The sequence goes on along the minus strand of CAYGNV010000041.1, from coordinate 2,101 downwards.
CCAGAACTTCCTAACCCATTCCTCGTTCACACACCTTATGGATATTTGCGCGATTATCTTTTTTGGACTGGCCGTCGGTCTTTTGATTCCCCGCCTGCGGCCGATCTCCGGGATGATCGCCGCCTTTCTAATGGTTGTCGCGTTTGTCGCCGTCAATTTTTTTGTCTTTTTCAGGTTCAACATCTGGCTGAATCTGGTTTATCCGTTTGTGACCATGGCGATGATCTATCTGGGCATCACGATTTATCATTATTTCAAGGAAGAACGGGAGAAAAAGAAAATCCGCGGTGCGTTTCAATACTATCTGACCGCCTCGGTCATTAACGAAATGCTCAAAGACCCGGCCAAGCTCAAACTGGGCGGCGACAAGAAAGACTTAACCGTCTTGTTTTCGGATATCCGGGGTTTTACCGCCATTTCCGAAAAACTGACGCCGGAAGCGCTGGTTGCGCTGCTCAACGAATATCTCACGGCCATGACCAATGAGGTGTTCCAGCACGACGGCCTGCTCGACAAATACATGGGCGACGCCATCATGGCCATATTCGGCGCGCCTGTTTCCCAGCCGGATCACGCCCGCCGGGCCTGCCTCACCGCACTGGCGATGATGAAGGCGTTGCGTCAGCTGCAGAAAAAATGGAAGAACGAAGGACGTCCCGTCTTTGACATCGGCATCGGCATTAACACCGGCGACATGGTTGTGGGCAACATGGGATCAGAGATGCGTTTTGACTATACAGTCATGGGAGACATGGTCAACCTCGGCTCGCGGCTGGAAGGCACCAACAAGGAATACGGCACCAATATTATCATCAGCGAGTTTACTTACGAAAAGGTAAAAGGCAGCATGTGCTGCCGCGAACTGGACGGGGTTCGCGTCAAAGGCAAAATAAAACCGGTCAAAATTTATGAACTGCTGGGTGAAAAGAACGACGAAGTGAATTTTAAGGATCTGATTGATGCCTTTGCCAAAGGCTTGGCGCGCTACCGGGAAGGGAAATGGGATGAGGCCATTGCAGCATTCCAGTGCGTTTTGGACATCCGGCCCGGCGATTTCGTATCGATGATGTACAGGGAAAGGTGTAAAAATTTAAAGGAACACCCGCCTAACGAACCGTGGGATGGGGTGTTTGTGATGACAAAAAAATGATTTTTAAAAACGAGCAAAAATACCGCAGCTGGGTGGAAGTGGACCTGGACAATTTTACCGCCAATCTCCGGGAAATTCAACGCCTGATCGGCGACGCGGTTGATTTCATGCAAACCGTCAAGGCCGATGCTTACGGTCACGGTGCGATTGAAATATCCCATGCCGCCTTGCGCGCAGGCGCACGGATGCTGGGCGTAGCCAATGCCGACGAAGGCATTCAGTTGCGCGTGAGCGGCATTGAAGCGCCCATTGTCATTTTGGGGCCTTCCACCTTGTCGGAAATACCCGACATGATCAAATACCACCTCACGCCGTCTGTTTCCGATGCGGGGTTCGCCCGCGCTCTCGAAGAGCAGTTGGCCCAGGCCTCCCGGACATTATCCGTTCACGTGGAAGTCGATACCGGCATGGGACGCGGCGGCACCATGCACAGCGAGGCTATGGATTTGATCCGCCACATTAGAACACTGCCCCATATCATATTGGAGGGCCTGTTCAGCCACTTTGCCGCAAGTGAACTGATGACGCCTTACAACGATGAGCAATGGCGGTTGTTTTCCGGACTGCTTGCCGAATTGCAACGGTCAGGCATCGACATTCCCATCAAGCATATGGATAACAGCGGCGCGATCCTGAATTCCCCGGCGTTGAAACTGGAAATGGCGCGTCCCGGCATCATGACGTACGGCATTTATCCCTCGGAAGAAACCAAGCGTAACGCCACGCTACTGCCTGTGATGTCTTTTAAAACGACGATAGTTCTCGTCAAGGAATTCCCCACAGGCTACGGCATCGGCTACAACAGAACCTATATCACCAAAGATAAAACCCGCGTGGCGACCATTCCGGTGGGTTACGGCGACGGATACCCCTTTATCCTGTCTAACCAGGGCGAGGCGCTCATTCGCGGCCGGCGCGCGCCGGTCATCGGGCGGGTGTCCATGGACATGT
>CAYGNV010000040.1:0-16138 GCA_964351355.1 uncultured Smithella sp. | reverse complement strand
GTCCTGAAAAACATGGCCGTTTCTCTTGCCTGAAATATTATAATATTTGCTGAAATCATTGTTTACCCTCTGCATTATCGTGCTTAAATTTACGTCCCTGCTTCTGATTATTATGTGGTAATGATTGTCCATTATAATATAACCGTAAACTTCAAAATTCATAATTTCCTTGAATTCCTTCAATTTACTGATAAAATACTGTATGAAACATAATAGTATTATCGCTTACGAAGGTTTTCCCTTTATCATCTTTTCCCTGGCCCTCACTATTCTTGCAGCTTTTTTGGGCATTATCTGGCTGACGGTTATTTTAGCCGCGGTTACAGTCTTCATTCTTTGTTTTTTCCGTAATCCGGAAAGAAATTTTCAGGATGGGGATAAGCTGGTCATCTGCCCTGCAGATGGCAAAATCATCAAAATAGAGGAAGTCGATGTTCAGGGTACCATTACAGGCCGGTTTAAGAAAATAAGTATTTTTATGAATGTTTTCAATGTTCATGTGAATCGTGCTCCGTATGACGGGATGATTGAAAAAATTTGCTATCACCAGGGCGAATTCCTGTCGGCCAATCTGGATAAGGCCTCAAAGGAAAATGAACGAAATGAGGTAATGATTCGGACCAAAGACGGCCGAGCGATTTGGGTGGTGCAGATTGCCGGGCTCATCGCTAGGAGAATTGTTTGTTGGACCCGTGAAGGAACAGATATCAAAAAAGGTGAGCGATTCGGCCTGATCCGCTTCGGTTCTCGCGTTGAAGTTTTCCTGCCTTCTGATTCCCAAATTGTTGTAAAATTAGGCGACAAGGTACGGGCGGGACAAACACCCTTAGGATACCTCTCATGAACCAAGAACGGCGCATCAGAAATATACGCATTAAAAAAGGTATTTATTTTTTACCAAACCTTTTTACGACTGCCAGTTTATTTATGGGATTTTATTCCATTATTGCCTCCATTCAGGAAAAATTTTTTCTGGCCGCAATAGCCATATTAGTGGCTCTCGTTTTTGACGGCCTAGACGGCAGAATCGCGCGGATGACAAATACAACCAGCAGATTCGGCGCTGAATACGATTCGCTGGCTGATTTAATCGCGTTTGGTGTTGCACCATCCTTAATGGCCTATATCTGGGCTATGTCTTTTTACGGGAAACTGGGTTGGATGGCCGGTTTTCTTTTTGTAGTCTGCGGCGCTTTACGCCTGGCGAGGTACAATATTCAAATCGGTCTAATTAACAGTAAATACTTCAACGGATTGCCCATCCCCGCAGCTGCTTGTGTTATTGCCACGACCGTGATCTTTTTTGATCATATCGGCATTGAAGGAACACTTCGTGATCCTTTTTATATGGTTATGATTCTGGTCGTTATTTTGGCCCTTCTGATGGTCAGCAACGTTAAATATTACAGCTTTAAAAAAATGAATCTCCGTTCGCGGATGCCATTTAAGATATTACTGCTTGCTATAGGCATTTTCTTAGTCTTTTATTTAAAACCGGAAATTATGGCTTTTGTCATTATGACCGGGTATGCACTATCCGGTCCTGTCTGGTGGGTCTTAAAATTTATTCAGAAAATACGCCAGAAAGACTTAACGAATGATAATGATCCTAAACAGGAATCGTAGCGAAAGGAATATTCTAATTCTAAAGTAATATTATGAGAATTTCCGGAGGTGAAGCAAAAGGAAGGACGTTGAGTTTTCCTTCCCGATCAACGCAAAGACCAACAACCGATTTTTTACGGGAAACTCTTTTCAATTTGTTGGGATTACCGGAAAATCAAAGTTTTTTGGACTTATTTGCCGGGTCCGGCTCTGTGGGATTGGAGGCCTTAAGCCGGAAAGCGGGGGAAGTTACTTTTGTTGAAAAAAGCAAGGTACTTATCGGGGTTATCCGCGAAAATGTTTCATCATGCGGCTATTCGGAAAGGTGTTTCATCATCCATGCCGATATTCGGTCAGCCTTGCGTGGTCTTCACCTGAAAAAACGTAGGTTTAATGTAATCTTTGCCGATCCTCCTTACAACCAGGGTTTTATCGGAGAAACACTCAAAGCATTAAAGGAATACCCTGTATTACAAGAAGAAGGCGGTATTATTGTGCTGCAGCATTCCACCAGAGAACAGCTGGTACCCTTAACGGATGGATGGTCTATGGCGGACCAGAGAAAGTATGGAGACAATTTATTAACTTTTATAAGGATGGGCAGAGTGTGATGCAAGAAAAATTTAATAGTAAAATTGCGATTTACCCGGGTTCGTTTGATCCGATTACCAACGGTCATGTGGATATCATTAGAAGGGGAAGCAGAATCTTCGATGAAATCATTGTTCTTGTCGCACAAAACCCGAGTAAATCATCATTATTTTCCGTGGATGAGCGGTGTCAGTTCATCCGGGAAGTATTTCAGGGTTGCGAGGGGATTCGAGTTGATAGTCATGAAGGTTTACTCATTGATTATTTCAAAACTTCCGGCGCCAGCACGATCTTACGGGGTATGCGCGCTCTTTCCGATTTTGAGTACGAATTTCAGATGGCGCTCATGAACCGACGCCAGACAAAAAATATTGAAACGGTGTTCTTGATGAGCGGATTTCGGTGGTTTTATACCAGCTCCAAGCTCATCAAGGAGGTGGCCAGTCTGGGTGGATCAGTCAGGGGGCTTGTACCGGAAAATGTACATAATAAGTTAATGGAAAAATTCAATACAAAAAATAACAAAAAGTAGTTAAAAGGAAGGAAAAAAATGGGAGGTCTTTTCGGAGTCGTCACACAAGATAGTTGTGTTCACGCACTCTTTTACGGGACGGATTATCATTCTCATCTGGGAACAGAACACGGCGGCATGGCCGTATTCGGCGCCAAAGGGTTTTATAATACGATTCACGGCATATCGCAGGCGCAATTTAAATCACGATTTGTCGATGATTATAAAAAGATGGAGGGACACTCCGGAATCGGCGCCATTGATGATGAATCTCCGCAACCACTGATTTTCCGCTCCAAGTTTGGTATTTATGCGGTGGTGGCCGCAGGATTGATTACCAACAAGAATGCACTGGTCGGCGAACTTCTTAATGAAGGAGCTTCTTTCACTGAGATGGCCGGAGGTGGCGTTAATAACGCGGAAATAGTCGCTTCCCTGATTAATCGCGGGGATAATATTGTCGAAGGCATTGCCTCCATGCGCGGCATTATTGAAGGGTCAATTTGTGTTTTAGTCCTGACACCGGAAGGCATTTATGCCGCCCGAGACAAGGTTGGACGTTTTCCTCTTGCGCTGGGTCAGAGCAAAGACGTAAACAGAAAATCATACGTCGTTGCCACCGAAGCAAGCTCTTTTGAGAATCTTGGTTATGAATTGCACCGGTTCGTGGGACCGGGAGAAATTGTGTTGCTTTCTACCGACGGAATCAAACAGCTCAAACCGGAAGGAAACCAGAAAAATATCTGTTCCTTTTTGTGGATCTATACGGGGTCCCCGTCATCCATCTACGACGGCATCAGCGTGGAGCGAACCAGAGAACGTTGTGGCCGCTATCTAGCCAAGCGGGACAACGTTCAGGCGGACTTTGTCGCCGGCGTTCCCGATTCCGGCGTCGGTCATGCCATCGGCTACGCAATGGAATCCGGCATTCCCTATCGGAGACCCTTGGTGAAGTATACACCCGGTTATGGACGAAGTTACACGCCGCCCACTCAGGAAATTCGCGATTTGATTGCAACCATGAAACTCAGCGCCATCAGGGAAGTCATCAACGGTAACCGGATGATTATTTGCGACGATTCCATTGTTCGCGGCACGCAGTTAAAAAATTTAACGGTAAAAAAATTGTGGGACAATGGCGCAAAGGAAATTCACATCCGTCCTGCCTGTCCGCCTCTGATGTATCCCTGTATTTATGCATCTTCAACGAGAACAACGGCTGAACTGGCCTGCCGCAAAGCGATGCATGCATTGGAAGGAAAGGACATCGAAGACCCTTCAGACTATCTCGACACAACATCATCTAAGCACGCAAATATGATCGAATGGATTCGTTGTGATTTGAATGTGACGTCTCTGAAATATATGACAATTGAAGACATGATTTCGGCTATTGGTCTGCCTTTGGATCAGCTTTGCCTGCATTGTTGGCTGGGGAAATAAACCGAGAAAAATCAGGCCTATGGAACCCATCTCAAAAACGAGAAGAAAAGCAAGAGCAATTCATATCGGATCCGTTAAAATAGGAGGGGATGCGCCCATTGTTGTCCAATCCATGACCAACACGGATACGCGGAATATTGAAGCGACGATCCAGCAGATCAATGCATTACAGGAAGCAGGCTGTGAAATTGCCCGGGTAGCCATCCCGGACTCGGAAGCCGCTCAGGCGCTGCCCGCCATTAAAAGAAGCATTAAAGTGCCGCTGATTGCTGATATCCATTTCCATTATCAACTGGCCATTGACGCCATTAAAAATGGCGCGGACGGTATCCGGATCAACCCAGGCAATATCGCCAAAGATAAGATTGCTGAAATCGTCAAGGTAGCCAAAGAACATCAAACCGTTATCCGCATCGGCGTCAATGCCGGTTCGCTGCAGAAGGATCTGGTGCTGGAGTATGGCGGTGTGACCGCGGAAGCCCTATGTGTCAGCGCTTTGCGCAATATCGACATGTTTGAGGACATGGGATTTCATCTCATCAAACTTTCGCTCAAATCATCCGATGTGCCGATGATGATTGAGGCCTACCGGATGATCGCCGCCAAAACGGATTATGCTCTGCACCTGGGCGTCACGGAAGCGGGAACGTTGGTTGACGCGGCCATCAAATCAGCTCTGGGCATAGGCACGCTTCTCTATGAAGGGATTGGCGACACCATTCGCGTTTCGGTTACCGGCAATCCGGTGCTGGAAATACCGATAGCTTACGGGATTCTTCGGGCTCTGAAAATTCGTAAAGTCGGGCCTGAAATCATCGCCTGCCCTACTTGTGGACGTTGTCAGATTGATCTTTTAGGATTAACTGAAAAGATCGAAAAAGCGTTGGCCGGTAGAAAAGAATATATAAAAGTGGCTCTGATGGGCTGTGTAGTCAATGGTCCCGGTGAAGCTGCGGACGCGGATATCGGCATCGCGGGCGGCCACGGTTTCGGCATGATGTTCAAAAAAGGCGTAGCCTATAAAAAAGTCGAAGAAAAAGATTTTGTCCCGGTTTTGCTCGAAGAAATTCAATCCCTGGACAATGAAAAATAAGGAGGGTCAATGCGTTACTCGGAAATGCACCTGCCCACAGGAAGGGAAATTCCTTCCGACGCGGAGGTTGTCAGCAATCAGCTCATGATTCGGGCGGGGATGATTCGAAAACTTACCAGTGGCATCTATTCCTATTTACCACTGGGCTATCGTGTCATTAGAAAAGTGGAACAGATTATTCGCGAGGAAATGGATAAAGCCGGGGCCCAGGAGGTTCATCTTCCGATGGTTCAGCCTGCGGAACTATGGCAGGAATCCGGTCGTTGGAATTATTACGGCAAAGAACTTTTACGGTTTCGCGACCGCAATGACCGCGACTATTGCCTGGGACCGACCCATGAAGAAGTCATCACGGATCTGGTGCGCAATGATATTAAAACTTATCGGCAATTGCCGCGCAATTTGTATCAGATTCAGACAAAATTCCGCGATGAAGTGCGTCCGCGCTTCGGTGTGATGCGCTGCCGGGAATTCGGCATGAAAGACGCCTACAGTTTTGACGCGGACGAGGCGGGTGCGGAAAAAAGCTATGAGAAAATGTTTGCCGCCTACAATAGTATTTTTCGCCGCTGCGGCTTGCAGTATCGTCCGGTGGAAGCGGACTCCGGCAGCATCGGCGGAAGCTTCTCGCATGAGTTCATGGTCATGGCCGAATCGGGCGAGGACGCCATCGTATTTTGTGAAAAGTGTAACTATGCCGCCAATCTTGAAAAAGCGGAAATCGCCAGGCCGGAAAAAATTACCGGGATGGAAAAGGATTGGCTGTCCATGCAGAGCATTGAAACACCGGATGTACGCACCATTGAGGAAGTCAGTTCTTTCCTGAATGTGTCGTCCGGTCAGATTGTTAAAACGCTAATTTTCAATGCAGACGGCAAACCCTGTGCCGTTCTGATTCGTGGCGATCAGGAGGTCAACGAAATCAAAGTGAAAAATTACCTGGGCGCAGCCGAACTCGAACTGGCCGATGACGAGATGATTATGAAGGCCACCGGAGCGCCGCGCGGCTTTGCCGGAGCCGTCGGAATTAAAGTCAGAGTGGTTGCCGACTATTCGATCATGAATCTCATCAATATGGTGACCGGCGCCAATAAAGAAGATTATCATTTGAAAAATGTCAATATCGGGCGTGATTTTCAAGTGGAGGCTTTTGCCGATCTGCGCGTTTCCGAACCCGGTGATGCCTGTCCCCGCTGCGCGGGCGCCATCAAGTTTGTTCGAGGCATTGAAGTTGGTCACGTTTTCAAGCTGGGAACAAAATACAGCAAAGCCATGAAAGCCAGTTATTTGGATAAAGATGGCAAGGAAAAAACCATGATTATGGGCTGCTACGGCATTGGTGTCGGCCGGACCGTGGCCGCCTGTATTGAACAGAATTTCGATCAAAACGGCATTATCTGGCCGATGCCGCTCGCGCCTTACGCGGTGATTGTCACACCCGTAAATATCAACGAGCCCGACGTGATGAAAGCGTCGGAAGATATTTATTCCGAATTGCTGACCTGTGGCGTGGAAGTGATCCTTGACGACCGTGATGAAAGAGCGGGTGTGAAGTTCAAGGACGCTGATCTGATCGGTATTCCGCTACGGATTGTTGTGGGGCCCAAGAATCTGGCGCAGGGCCATGTCGAGTTAAAAATCCGCAGAACCGGCGAGAGTAAACTATATGCGACCGGAGATGTTGTTACAGAAGTTCGAAAAATAATTGCTTCAGCGTTGAATTCAGCCAGCGGATAGCAGCGCATTAGACTGGGAATCTTCATGTTAAGAATCAACGATGTTCTTGATAAAGCTCAATCTTATCTGGCAGCCGAAGAGCTGGAGATGATTCAGAAGGCCTATGTTTACTCAGCCACGGTGCATCAGGGGCAGGTGCGCTTATCGGGGGAACCCTACCTCACCCATCCGCTGGAAGTGGCCGGTATCCTGGCCGATATGAAGATGGATTCGGCAACGATCATCAGCGGCTTGTTGCACGACACGATTGAAGACACCCTTACCACCAAAGAACAAATCGAACAGGAATTCGGTAAGGATGTCGCTTTTCTGGTGAGCGGTCTGACTAAACTCAGCCGCATTTCCTTCGGTTCACAGGAAGAAAGGCAGGCTGAAAATTTTCGTAAAATGATTCTGGCGATGTCTGCCGACATTCGCATCCTCATGGTTCGATTGGCTGACCGCATTCATAATATGAGAACCCTTCAGTATCAGAAGCCCGACAGAAGAATTTATATCGCTCGTGAGACGATGGACGTCTATGCGCCGCTGGCCAATCGTCTGGGGATTAACTGGATGAAAATGGAATTGGAAGACCTGGCTTTCCAGTATGTTTCGCCTGACGCCTTCAAGGAAATAGACACCCGCGTTGCCAAATCCCAGGAGTCGCGCAACCGATACACGGAAGAAGTGAAAACCATCATTTTTAAAGAATTGGAAAAAGTATCCATCAAAGGCGAAGTCGAGGGCAGAGCGAAGCATTTATACGGCATTTATAAAAAAATGCATGAGCAGCATATCAACTTTGATGAAGTGTATGACGTGATTGCATTTCGCATTATCATGGATTCGGACATGGATAAAACCTGTTACGAAGCGCTCAGTATCGTACATGCCTTATGGAAACCTGTTCCCGGCCGATTCAAAGACTATGTCGCCATGCCCAAGGCCAATAACTATCAATCTCTACACACGGCGGTGATCGGCCCCTATGGCGAAAGAGTCGAAATCCAGATTCGAACCCGTGCGATGCATGAATGGGCGGAAAAGGGCATTGCCGCGCACTGGCGTTACAAAGAAGGGCGGGCGTTCCACGACAACGAAGACAATCAGATCAAAAAGCTGCGGGAAGCCCTGGAAATTCAGCAGGATATCAAGAACCCGAAGGAATTCATGTCCAATCTGAAAATGGCGCTGTTTCCGCATGAAGTGTATGTTTTCACACCTCACGGTGATGTGAAATCCTTCCCCAAAGGCGCGACGCCTATCGATTTTGCTTACAGCATTCATACCGATGTCGGCAATCAGTGTACTGGCGCCAAGGTAAATCGTAATATTGTGCCGCTACGTTACCAACTGCAAAACGGCGACCAGGTGGAAATCATTACACAGACCGGTCACCATCCCAGCAAAGACTGGCTAAAATACGTGGTGACCACGCGGGCCATTTCCAAGATCCGCAACTGGATAAATCTGGAGGAAAAAAACAGTTCGCTGTCACTGGGCAAGGATCTTCTGGAAAAAGAATTCAAGAGAAACAATCTGAAATTTGCGACCTATATTAAATCAGATGAGATAAAAAAAGTCATGACGGAGTATTCGTTATTGACGATAGACGATCTGATTTCGCAAGTAGGTTACGGCCGCATTTCACCCAGGCAGGTGGTCAATCATTTTCTGGTTATCGACGCGCCGAAAGAAACTGAAAAGATTCAGGAGAAAGAAAAGAAAAAAATCCCTGCCTCTCCTTCTCTGGGAATCAGCCTGACGGGTATCGACGACGTCATGGTGAAGTTTGCCAAATGCTGCAACCCGATCCCTGGAGATGAGATATCCGGTTACATTTCCCGCGGACGCGGCATTGCCGTTCATACGCAAACTTGCCCGCATCTGAAAAGGCTCGATGCCGAGCGGATTGTGGAAGTCAACTGGGATGTCCGGCAGAAACACGCCTATCCCGTGCATGTCAAGGTTGTCTGTAACGACCGCAAGGGTGTTTTAACGGAAGTCAGCTCAGTCATTACGTCATTTGATATCAACATCAGCTTTGCCCAGGTCGAGACAACGGATATGATCGCCAACTGCCTATTCGTCATTGATGTCTATGATACACAGCAGCTCAATTCCATCTTTTCGGCGATTCGGCAATTAAAAATCGTCCGTTCCATTGAACGGATACGCAAAGCCTGAAAATTACAAAAAGTTCCATATTGTCTGTTGACAAACAAATCCACTCTGCTATAAGCAGGCGCAACCTGACGTGGGTAGAAGAAAATATTTTAAAATAGGTGAAATAATGTTCCATAAGTGGTCAAAACATGCTGTCGTCTTTTTTTCCGTTCTGATGATGTGTCTTCCGGGATTTTCGATTCATGCCCAAACAGCAAAACACATTGTTGTCATTGATCCGGCGCATGGCGGTGAAGAAACAGGTAGTATAGGCATTGATAAAGTCGCCGAGAAGAATTTAACACTGGCGATTGCTTTGGCGTTACAGAAGGAACTGGCTCGCGAAAGTAATATGGAAGTTTTTCTGACCAGGGATTCGGATAAAACGCTGTCTCTGGATGAGCGCAAAAAAAATATCATGAATATAAACCCTGCTATGGTTTTGAGCCTGCACATCAATGCCGGTTTCGGCAAAACCTCATCGGGATTTGAACTATATTACCCCGGCTTTAAAAATGTCAACCTGCCCCTAAAGGGTGATAAAGGAGCCGTTATCGGCGCTGAGAATCAACATCTGAATAATACCGTGAAACTGGCGCGCCTGGTGCAAAAAAATCTCGACGGCTTATTTCCACGCAAGAACAGGGGACTTAGGGAAGCCGGCGTGCCGCTTGCGGAAGGGTTATCCGTGCCCGTGTTGGTTGTCGAACTGGGTTTTGCCACCAATCCCGACGACAAGAAAAAGTTGGCATCCGACAAAACCCAGGAAGAAATAGCCAGAGCCCTGGCCAAGAGCATTAAGTCCTTCTTTTAGGAGACCCATGTTCAAAAGAAATCAGAACAGAAAATTTGATGAACTTCGGCCTATCCGCATTACCAACCAGTATTTGCGGAATGTCCCGGGTTCCGTAATGGTTGAATTCGGTAACACGAAAGTGCTGTGCGCGGCATCACTGGAAGAAAAAACGGCGTCTTTTTTAAAGAATACCGGCAAGGGCTGGCTGACAGCAGAGTATTCCATGCTACCCATGTCCACGCCAACACGTTCAGCGCGCGAAGCCGCACGCGGCAAACTAGGCGGCAGGACGCATGAAATTCAAAGGCTGATCGGCAGGTCACTCAGAGCCGTGACGGATTTAACCGCTTTCGGCGAAAGAACAATTTATGTTGATTGTGATGTCATTCAGGCGGACGGCGGAACCAGAACTGCGTCGATTACCGGTGCTTTTGTGGCTTTGGTGGATCTGTTTAAAAGCATGAAACAGCAGGGGCTGGTCAAAGAAATTCCTGTCACGGATTTTGTTTCGGCGGTCAGCGTCGGCATCGTGCAAAATCAAGTATTGCTGGATCTGGAATATGATGAAGACTTCCGGGCGGATGTGGATATGAATTTTGTGATAACCGGCGCCGGCTTATTTATTGAAGTGCAGGGCACTGCCGAGCATAATCCGTTTAGTAAGGATCAACTCGATGCAATGACTTCAATGGCTGCAACAGGCACAGCCAGGATCATTGCCTGTCAGAAGGAAATCGTAGGTGATTGGCGGGAATGAGAATTGTTTTTGCTACAAAAAATGAAGGCAAAGTCAAAGAAATAACTGAAATGCTTGCCTCCATGGATATAGAATTAGTATCCTTAAACCATTTTAAATCAGTGCCGGAAATTATAGAGGATGGTAAAACCTATCTGGAAAATGCTTTTAAAAAAGCAAAAATTATTTCCGAGTTTACGGGTGAAACAGTCTTAGCCGATGATTCCGGTTTGCAGGTGGATATTCTCGGCGGAGAGCCAGGCATTTATTCCGCCCGATATGCGGGCGAGGGCGCGACGGACGAAGAAAATAACGCCAAGCTCCTGGCCAAAATAAAAGACGTGCCCAAGGAGAAAAGAGCAGCGTCTTTTTTTTGCGCTTTAGTGCTATATTATCAAGATGGTAATTATAACTCTTTTGAGGCCGAATGGGAGGGCCGGATTATTGATGAGCGACGGGGCACAAATGGCTTCGGTTATGATCCGATCTTTCTTTCGCCACTGTTGAATAAAACAGCCGCGGAATTACCGCCGGAAATAAAGAATGCAATCAGCCACCGCGGCCAGGCTTTTGCGAAACTGAAAAGCCATCTGGATAAAAACCTAAAATAAAATAAATCGGGGCGTAGCGCAGCTTGGTAGCGCGCTTGCTTTGGGAGCAAGATGTCGAGTGTTCAAATCACTCCGCCCCGACCAAATAAAACAAGGAGTGACGTTAATTCGGTAACTCCTTTTTCTTTCTGTGGATATGGACACGACCAAAAATTTGTTGACTAACACCTGGTGAAATATTAATGCCTACGCAGGCCAATAATAGGATAAACATGAAAAACAAGTATTTATACATTGAAACTTTCGGCTGTCAGATGAATGTGCATGACTCCGAACAAATGGCTGTTTTGCTTGCCGGCATCGGATATAAGGTCACGGAGGATTCAGAACAAGCGGATTTAATTTTGATCAACACCTGTTCAATTCGGGAAAAAGCCGAGCAGAAAGCCTTTAGTGAACTGGGCCGTCTGATGAAGTTAAAAGAGAAAAATCCAAATCTGATTATCGGTTTTACAGGCTGCCTGGCGCAGCATCTGGGCGCGAAAATCCATAGTCGGGTGAAGAACGTTGATCTCGTTTTGGGCACACACAATATTCACCGGCTACCGGAGTTGGTTGCCTCTATTCAGAAAGAAAGAAAAAAAATCACGCAAATCGATTTTTCTTCAAAAATTCAGACTTTAAATGTCTTTGCGCCGCCTCCGAAGGGATCACTTTCCGCTTTTGTTTCCATTATGCAGGGGTGTGACAATTATTGTGCCTACTGCGTCGTACCGTTTCTGCGCGGTCCGGAAATGAGCCGGACGCCGGAGGAAATTATCGATGAAATTCAGAGATTAACAAGGTATGGCGTAAAAGAAGTGATCTTGCTGGGGCAGAATGTCAATTCCTATGGAAAAAAAATAGACCATGGATGCAATTTTGTTTCTTTGATAGAAAAAATTAGTGAACTCAATGGTATTGATAGGATTCGCTTTACGACATCCCACCCAAAAGATTTATCCGATGAGCTGATTAGCTGTTTTGCCAGCGTGCCTAAATTATGCAATCATATCCATCTGCCCGTACAGTCGGGTTCCAACCGTATTTTAAAGTTGATGAATCGCGGTTATTCATCTGAAGAATATTTGCGGAAAATTGACTGTTTGCGTAATACCTGTCCACAAATCAGCATTACCTCGGACATCATTGTCGGTTTTCCGGGAGAAACTCAGAAAGATTATCAAGAAACCATTGACATGATGGAAAAAATCAGGTTTGATTCAGTCTTTTCGTTCAAGTATTCTGAACGTAAGGGAACAGCCGCCCAAAAGTTGCCCGGCAAAGTGCCTGAAACTGAAAAAAGACAGAGGCTTAAAGAATTGCAGACGCTGCAAGACCGGCACACGCAGGAAAAAAATACGGCACTGGAAGGAAGTATATTGGACGTGCTGGTGGAGGGCCGAAGCAGGAACTCTGAACAGGATATGATGGGACGGGCGCGTTCCTGGAGAATCGTGAATTTTAAAGGTGGTCCGGCGTTAATTGGCAATCGGGTAAATGTAGAAATCACGCGCGGATATTTACATTCATTGCGGGGAAAAATGTTTGATTTTTAGAGGAGGTTGGGGATGCTGCTGGAAATGAAGGTATCCGGGTTGACCATTGATCCGATCACCAATACACCCATTGTCATCTTGAAGGATTTGCAGGAAAATAAGGCTATTCCTATCTGGATTGGTTTATTTGAAGCCAGTGCCATTGCCACGGAACTGGAGCATGTTGTCTTTTCCCGGCCGATGACCCATGACTTGTTATATGAATGCATGAAAGCGCTGGACGTTACCGTCAATCGGATCGAAATTGTCGATATCCGCAACAACACATTTTTTGCCAGCGTTTATTTAACCAGGGCAGGGCAGACTTTCGCGATTGATGCGCGACCCAGCGACGCCATCGCGCTGGCATTGCGGGCGCAGGCGTCCATCTTTGTGGAGGAGAACGTACTGGAAAAATCCCGCAATATTGATTTCGGGATGAAGCTCACCGACATTGATAGATTTAAGGAAGACAAAATAAAAGAGTTTCTGGAAAATCTGTCCGCCGAGGATTTCGGGAAATACAAAATGTGAAAAAATGAAAGACTTACTCGCGGAATTTCGAACATTTTTGGATGTCGAGCGCAATGTATCGGAAAATACCCGAAGGGCTTACCTGACGGATATAGAGGAGTTTAGTGAATTCCTGACAAGCCAGGAAAATAGATCAGCACCCAAAAAGATATTGGATGTCCAGACGGAAACCATGCGGGGCTACCTCGCTTACCTGTATGGCCGAAAGCTGAAAAAGGTATCCATCAATCGCAAGATATCTTCCTTGAGGGCGTTTTACAAGTATTTGTTGCGCGAAGGGCTGATTAAAATCAATCCGGCCCAGAGTGTCCAGACACCGAAGATGGAAAAATACATGCCGACTTTTTTGTCGGTGGATGAAACCTTTGAGCTTTTAAACGCATTCAAGGACAATAACT
The DNA here is from genome assembly GCA_964351355.1 of uncultured Smithella sp. Classification (GTDB taxonomy): domain Bacteria; phylum Desulfobacterota; class Syntrophia; order Syntrophales; family Smithellaceae; genus UBA8904. Next base: position 2,418 of record CAYGNV010000040.1, on the reverse strand, counting down.
CCGCATCCAGTTTGCGCGACCAGGCCATGCTGGAGTTATTCTATTCTTCGGGGTTGCGTTTGGCTGAACTGGCCGGGTTAAATACGGAAGATATAAATTTTAACGCGGCGCTGGTGAAGCTGCGCGGCAAGGGAAAGAAGGAGAGAATCGTTCCGGTGGGCGGGCCTGCGATCAACGCAATCCGAAGATATTTGTCCGCGACGGAAAATGTGAGGAAAGAAAATTCCGCGGATTTATTAAGCGGAGCGCTTTTTTTAAATTCTCGCGGCAAACGGATCACCACCAGAAGCATTGCCCGCATTGTGGATGTGGCCACGGTTAAAAGCGGCATCGGACGCAAGATCAGTCCGCATGCGCTTCGGCACAGTTTCGCCACGCATTTGCTCACAGCCGGCGCGGATTTGCGGTCGATCCAGGAAATGCTGGGGCATCAGAGTCTTTCCACAACGCAGAAATACACGGCGGTCAATATTAACCGCCTGATGGAAGTTTACGATAAAGCCCACCCGCGGGCTAAACGGTAAAAGGAGAAAAAATGCATATTAAAGGCACCACCATACTGGCCGTTAAGAAAGACAATATGATAACCGTAGCCGGCGATGGTCAGGTGACGTTGGATACGACGATCCTGAAGCACGGCGCGCGCAAGGTGCGCAGACTTTATAACAATGAAGTGATTGTCGGGTTCGCAGGAGCAACCGCCGACGCCTTCACACTGTTTGACCGCTTCGATCAGAAACTGGAGCAATACAACGGCAACCTGCTTCGCGCTGCTGTCGAACTGACCAAGGATTGGCGCACCGACCGGATATTACGGCACCTGGAAGCCCTGATGATTGCGGTCAGCCGCGATTATTCACTGATTATTTCGGGAAACGGCGATGTGATTGAATCCGATGATGATGTGATGGCCATCGGATCAGGCGGCGCCTTTGCTCAAGCGGCGGCGCGCGCGCTGGTGAAGCACAGCAATCTATCCGCCACGGAAATCGCCAAAGAATCGATGAAAATCGCCTCAGAAATTTGTATTTATACCAATGACCATGTTACGCTTGAAGAAATTGATCTCAATGAAGAGAAACCGAAAGAAGTCAAAAAGAGCAAAAAATAAGGAGCCTGTTAAAAAAATGAATAATTCTGGGTTAACACCCCGCGAGATAGTAGAAAAATTAGACCGGCATATCATTGGCCAGGCCGACGCTAAAAGGGCGGTGGCTATCGCTTTGCGAAACCGTTGGCGCAGGCAGAATGTTCCGGAAGAACTGGCCGATGAAATATCGCCGAAAAATATTATCATGATTGGTCCTACAGGTGTCGGTAAAACGGAAATTGCTCGTAGGCTGGCTAAACTGGACAATTCTCCGTTTCTGAAAGTGGAGGCATCGAAATTTACGGAAGTGGGTTATGTGGGACGCGACGTGGAGTCCATGATACGTGATCTGGTCGAGTTGTCGATCAACATGCTGAAAACCGAAGAACAGGAAACGGTGCAGGCAAAGGCCGCCGAGATCGGGGAGGAGCGAGTCCTTGATCTCTTGCTGCCGCCGCGTCCCGCAGAAAAAAAGGTGGGCGACATGCTGACGGATTCCGATCAGGAACAAATAGATCTTCCCCTGACCGACGACCAGATCAAGAAGCAAGATGCAACAAGGGAAAAATTGCGCAAATTGCTTCGCGATGGAAAACTCGATGAGCGAATGGTGGAACTGGAGGTTGCCGAGGCCAGAAGCGGTCCCATGATTGAAATATTTTCCGCTGCCGGCATGGAGGATATGGGACTCAACCTCAAAGATATGTTGGGTAATATGATGCCACAGAAGAAGAAAAGAAGAAACGTGAAAGTGCCGGAAGCACTCGACATTCTGGCCGCCGAAGAGGCGCAAAAGCTGATTGATATGGACAAGGTCACCAAAACGGCGCTGGATCGCGTGGAGCAGTCGGGTATCATTTTTCTCGATGAAATCGACAAGATTGTCGGCGGAGATTCGCAGCATGGCCCGGATGTCTCGCGCGAAGGCGTCCAGCGGGATTTGCTGCCTATTGTTGAGGGATCGAATGTCAACACACGCTACGGCATGGTGAAAACCGATCACATCTTGTTTATCGCGGCGGGCGCTTTCTCCGGCACAAAACCATCCGATCTGATCCCGGAGTTGCAGGGGCGTTTCCCGATTCGCGTGGAGCTGGACTCCCTGGGCAAGGAAGATTTCGTGCGGATTTTGACCGAGCCGAATAACGCGCTGATCAAGCAATACATGGAGATGATGGCGACGGAAGACATTCAGTTGTCCTTCACCGATGATGCCGTGGAACAGATCGCCGAAGTTGCCGCAGTCGTCAATGAGCGGACGGAAAATATCGGCGCGCGCAGGCTATACACCATCATGGAAACACTGCTGGAGGATATCTCCTTCGATG
>CAYGNV010000039.1:2672-16412 GCA_964351355.1 uncultured Smithella sp. | reverse complement strand
TTTTAAATTAGGTTTGCCGGGCGCTGTTTGCTATTCTCGGACAGCCTCCTAGGCCATGTCATAAATATCTCTCAGATACATGGCGTTAAAATGCCTGTTGCCCATCAGGATGATGAGGTGTATGGGGTAAACGTAAGTTAGATTTCAAAATCAGGTGTAACACATGCGACTGGATCAAGTTTTTAAAATCGAATTTCTTAATGAAAATCTCACGTCCAACACCAAAACAGAGGTGCTGGCGGAGTTGATTAATGTTTTGATTCATGGCGGACTGAAGATTGACAGAGCCAAGGCCATTGATGTATTGCAGCAAAGAGAAAAACTGGGTACAACAGGCATTGGTGACGGCGTTGCCATTCCTCACGGCAAGGTCTCGGAACTGCATGAACTTATTGTCGCTTTTGGACGCAGCAAGAAGGGGATTGCCTTTGATGCGATTGACGGGAAACCGGTGCATCTTTTTTTTCTGCTGCTGGCTCCGGAGAATTCAACCGGTCAGCATCTAAAAGCCCTGGCTAAGATTTCCAAAATGTTAAAAACGCCCAACTTTCGCAAGAAACTTATCGACGCAAGAACAACAAGCGATTTATACAAAGCGATCATTGAGCAAGATGAGTCTTGTCCTGTGTAAGAAAAGTTCGTAAAATAAGATGGTCACTCTGGAAGCTATTTTTCGGGATCGGCTGCCCTCATTGGGCATCCGGGAAATATTGGCGCCGCAGGGCTTGAAGAAGCCGTTGTCCAGGCCTTACATTAAAAACTGCCGGAGAATCGTGGCTGCTCATCATCAGGAAGGCGCGATTATTATTTTTTCATCCGGGGCGCAAGAAAAGCTCATGGCGCTTACCGATCCATTACGTCAGAAATTTTTAGCCAATCTTATCTTCAAGACGCCTTTGTTAATTTTTGCTCAATGCATTGTGTGGCGGTCTCCCCTGAAAAAACTACTCAAACGTCATCACCTGCCGGCTGCGATTTCCTCCCTTCACGAAAATCTTCTGGGAAGCCGGATCAAGGCGATCATTCAAGAAAAAATCAAGAAATGCGTTACTGTTCATGGTGTCGCCCTGGAGATTCAGGGCCGGGGAATCCTGATTACAGGCGCCAGCGGAATAGGCAAGACGACCGCAGCGCTTCAGGTCATGCCCGAAGGTCATGTCTGGATAGCCGATGATCGGGCTGTGATTAAAAAAAATAGATGCGGCCAGCTTATTGTTTCCGGCCACAGGGAAATTAAAAATTATGTTCATACCGAGCAAACAGGGATCATGGCGGTTGACCGTATTTTGAATGCGGCACAAATCAAAGCCAAGACGGCGCTTAGCGCAGTCATCGACGTGATCAGAACCGAGGCTGACGGTGTTTCCTCTCAGCTCATCGAAAAGAATATTCTGGAAACCAGGCTACCGTGTCTGCAAATCGGAATTCCGCACTCTGGTTATTTGAACAAAAATATGCTAAGAGAAGCCACACAAAAATTAAGAGAGGTTGGATAATTGAAAAATATCCATGTTGTTATTATCACGGGGTTGTCCGGTTCCGGCAAAAGCACCGCGCTTCGGGCCATGGAAGACATCGGTTTCTTTTGTGTGGATAATCTTCCCGTCATTTTGCTGCCAAAATTCATTTCCATTACCCTCCAGTCCTCGCCGGAGATCAAACAGGTGGCGATGGTCATGGATTTACGGGAAAGAAGATTTATCGAAAAATACCAGCGTATTTTTCAACGTCTGAAAGAAAAGGGATACAAAATTGAAATTCTTTTTCTGGAAGCGAGTGAAGATTCGCTGTTGCGTCGTTTCAGTGAAACAAGGCGTAATCATCCGCTATCTGCAAAGGGTTCCATTATGGATGGAATTCGGATGGAGGTGGAAAAACTATCATCGCTCAGGCAAATGGCTGATAAAATCATTGATACAACCTCGGCGAATATTCATCAACTCAAAGATATTATTCAAAGACAATTTCTGCCATCTACGAGCCAGAAGAAAATGATCGTTAGTGTGATGTCTTTTGGCTATCGGTATGGTTTGCCGTCTGATGCGGATCTGGTGATAGATGTGAGATTTTTACCAAATCCCTATTATGTTGAATCGTTGAAACAATATGATGGTCATCAGTGCGCCGTGGAAGCGTATGTCTTGGATAACGCGGAAGGACAGGAATTTTTGATGAAATTAATCGACATGATGGATTTCCTCGTCCCTCTTTATGAAAAAGAAGGAAAAATCCGCCTTAACATTGCTTTGGGATGCACTGGCGGTCATCATCGATCCGTTGTGATGGCCAATCGGCTTAGTTCACACTTCCATACGATGAAATATATTGTTCATACCTCTCACCGGGATATCAATAAGAGTTAACGGGTAGGGAACGGTTTCAAACCGTTCCCTACAGATTCAAATCGCCATTTTCTTCATGACATTGTCTTCAATCCAGTGCGGATCCCACCATTCTTGAGGATTGACAAATTGCCCGCCGACAAGGATGCTGAAGTGCAAATGGTCGCCTCCGGCAAGGCCGGTTAATCCGGAAAGGCCGATTTTTTCCTCTTTTTTAACGTTTTTACCGACGGTCGTGTCAATAGAAGAAAGGTGCCCGTATAAGCTGAACAATCCCAGACCATGATCTATGATGACTGTATTGCCGTAAATGCCCAAGGGGCCGGCAAAAACAACGATCCCATTATTGGCCGCTTCAATAGGCGCGTGAGCGGTTGAGGCAAGATCAACACCGAGGTGGATGGAATTACCAAATGGTTTACCGTCAATCAGAAAGGTCCGCTGATCTCCAAAGAGAGCCATCGGCGACGCGTTACGCATTCTCAGAAATGCGCCTTCCCATAGTTTTTTACTGATGGATTTACTGCAGATATTTTGAATGGTTTTTGTGTTGTCTTCGCGCATGGTTGTATTCACATAACCAAATACATCAACGGGCGTTTTGCCCTTTAGCTGGGGGGTCGATGATTGAAACTCCGGCATTATCTTCTGGAGAAAGGTATCGTTTAAATTCACTTTATCAGCGCGGAATTTTTTCGGCTTGATTGTGTGTGGCATGGAAATCCGGGTTTCATTACCGGCGTTGTCGCGGGCGAAGATGATGATTTTTGTTTTTGTGTTGGCGGCATCCGTCGGAAGGGCAAAGTAAGTGACCGACGTGGGTCTGTTATTAACCAAAATTGTGTATCCCGGAGAGAATCGATCGTCCACATAGACGCCGGTTGATACGGTTGGTTTAGATGTCCTGTAGGTGATGAATCCGGCGCCGCCCTGGTTGATGTAATTGACCGGATTCAGCACGGCAATTTGCGGCGGCACGGTGTCAATCATGACTTGCATGGCCAGGACGCTTTCATTCTTAAAAAGAGAACAGTCGGCAGCGGTGATATGAATGATTGCCGGGCCGTTCTTCAGTTTGAGGTCTTCGGTATTAATGGTCAGTTGGATGCTCTTCTGTCTGGTGGCTTTGGAAGGGAAAGTCTCCTGGGCTAAAATATGCGTTTTACTGTCCTGAACAATTTCCACCTTCAGACGGGACAAGCCGCTCGCCGCATCAGAAAAAGTAATGCCGATGTCTTTTTTCTTGCCGATGGCAATGATGTCCTGACTTAATTTAATAACCGGTTTTTCCCGATCAAGATAATCGGCAAAATAAAGCCAGCCCACCGCAACGGCTAACAAAACAACTACAGCAATCGCCACAAAAGCGCCTGTTCTTTTCATTACTTGCTCCTCGATTTATGAAATGAATTGTACCGCGGCTTCCATAATGACTTTTACCGCCGTTTGCAAGAAAAATATCCTTTGGTTGGTAGGAAGCCAAAGGACTTTATGCCTTGATCTTGCCGTTAAACGCTGTTATATTCTCAAAAAACAACAAAGAGATAAACCCATGCTGGAAAATAAAAAAATTGTTCTGGGGATTACCGGCGGCATTGCCGCTTATAAAGCGGCGGAGCTAACCCGCGCCCTCATCAAGGCAGGCGCAGAGGTGCGAGTGATCATGACGAAGAGTGCGCAGCAGTTCATTACACCTTTAACCCTGCAAACCCTTTCGCAAGGGCAAGTTTATACCGAAATGTTTTGTGCCACCGATCAATACGACATGGCGCATATCGCCCTGGCGGATTTTGCCGATGCTTTTGTTATTGCGCCGGCGACAGGAAACGTGATCGGGAAAATTGCATCCGGTATTGCCGATGATCTCTTGACCACAACCATTATGGCACAGAACAAGCCGACATTAATATGTCCGGCCATGAACGACAAGATGCTGGCCAATCCGGTTGTGCAGGACAACATACGGAAACTCAGGCAATTCGGTTATGCCGTGATGGAAAGCGGCGTGGGAGAACTGGCCTGTAAAACATCGGGTTCAGGACGCCTGCCTGAAATTCCTGCGATTGTGGAAGCCATTGAATCGATTTTATCGCCCAAGGATTTTGCCGGTGAACGAATCCTCATCACCGCCGGACCCACAGAAGAACCGCTGGATCCGGTTCGCTTCATCACCAATCTTTCATCAGGGAAAATGGGGTATGCGCTGGCAAAAGCCGCGCAGCAGCGCGGTGCACAAGTGACGCTCATCAGCGGGCCTGTCAAATTAACGCCACCTGCGGTTGCAAAACTTATTTATGTACGCACCGCTCTGGAGATGTACCAAGCCGTGATGAATCATTATTCGGAAGCAACGGTGATTATTAAAGCCGCAGCGGTAGCGGACTATCGGCCTCAATCATTGGCTTCGGAAAAAATCAAGAAAGATAAGGCACTGACCGGTATTGAACTGACACGCAATCCGGACATTATCGCCGAGATTGGCGCCAAAAAGAAAAAAGGTATTCTGGTGGGTTTTGCCATGGAGACTCAGGATCTGCTTGCCAATGCCCGGCAGAAACTTCTCAACAAAAATATGGACATGATTGTCGCTAATAGTTTGCGGGAAGCGGGCGCCGGTTTTCAGACCGATACCAATATCATCACCATGATTGATAAAAGCGGGAAAACGGTTGCGCTGGACAAAATGACCAAAACGGATGCTGCGCATCGGATACTTGATCATATAAAGACTTTGAACAAAAAAAAAGGCAGTCGTGATAAAAAATGACAGAGTCTATAGCGCCATCATCTGATCAGACCCGAAAAGAATTATTGTCTTTGGTAAGATCCGTCAAGGGACAAGTCTTTAATTCTCAGAATTTGTATGTGAAATTGGATTGGAAAAAACCATTGCCTGCACAGAAAAAAAATGACGTTTCAACAAAAAGTAATGATGAGCTGTTAAATGATCTTTGTGGTGAAGCTGCCGCCTGCCAGTTATGTCCACTGGCAAAAACAAGAAAGAATGTTGTTTTCGGCGACGGAAATCCACAGGCGAAAATTGTTTTTGTGGGCGAAGCGCCGGGTGCGGATGAAGACGAGCAGGGTTTGCCTTTTGTGGGCAAAGCCGGGCAACTCTTAACGAAAATTATCAATGCGATGGGCTTAGAGCGCAAAGATGTTTATATCTGCAATATTCTTAAATGCCGACCGCCCGGAAACCGTAATCCATTGCCCGAGGAAATTCGTTTATGCGAACCGTTTTTAAAAAAGCAATTACAACTGATTTCACCGCAGATTATTTGCGCTTTGGGATCATTTGCCGCAAAAACACTTTTAAAAACCGAGACGCCGATTACCTCATTGCGCGGACGTTTTCACACTTATGAAGGAATCAAGTTAATGCCGACGTATCATCCGGCATATCTTTTACGGAATCCTGCGGCTAAAAAACCGGTATGGGAAGATATTCAATCCATTATGAAGGAAATTCAACACCGATAGCAATCATCAGGCAAAAAAGAGGTGCCATCATGCTCAAAAGATTATCTTTCATATTCCTGCTGATCTTCATTGCGACAGCCAGCGTTGTCCATGCGCAGGACAAGAAACCTTTATTTCATGTAATCAATCTGGAAGGCATCATTACATCGCCCTCGGCAAAATACGTTGCGGAAAGTCTGGAAGGAGCGCAAAAAGCAGGTGCGGACGGCATGATCATTTTGCTCGACACGCCCGGGGGCCTGGATGTGGCCATGCGGGATATTGCCAAAAGCATTCTTAACGCACCGCTGCCGGTTATTGTTTATGTTTATCCGTCAGGCGCGCGCGCCGCTTCAGCGGGCGTGATTATCGCGCAGGCCGCGCATGTTGCCGCCATGGCGCCCGGAACCAACATCGGCGCCGCCCATCCTGTGGCGATCGGCATTGGGGGCAGCGGCGAAATGGGCAAAACCATGTCCCAGAAAATAGAGAACGACGCGGCGGCTTACGCCCGCAGCATAGCCAAAAGTCGGGGCCGCAGCGAGGAATGGGTGGAGAAAGCGGTACGCAAGAGTGAATCAATCACGGCAGAAGAGGCTTTGAAATTGAAGGTCATTGATATTGTGGCCGTGGATATTGAAAAACTATTGGCGGCGATTGACCAGAAAGAAGTAACCGTTGCCGGAAACAAAAGGAAACTATTTACCGCCAATGCTGTTTTGGATACAAAAAAGATTGGCACGCGGCAAGGGATTCTGGCGGCGATTTCCAATCCCAATATCGCCTATATTCTTTTGCTGATCGGCCTGGCGGGCCTGTATTTCGAGTTTTCCACACCGGGCGCGATTTTGCCCGGCATCATTGGCGGAATATCCCTGCTTTTAGCATTTTTCGGTCTTTCCACCTTGCCGGTGAATTACACGGGGGTATTGCTGATTCTATTCAGTATTATTTTATTCATTGCGGAGATAAAAATTATGAGTTACGGTATGCTGACGGTGGGTGGTGTTATATCCATGGCGCTGGGTTCATTTCTCCTTTTTGACACGGCGGAACCGGCGCTGAGAGTTTCCTTGCAGGTATGGATGCCGGCTGTCGTTGTGACTTCTGCTTTCTTTATCGTGGTGATCTGGCTGGCGATCAAGGCGCAGATGAGGAAACATTATTCCGGAATAGAAGCAATGATCGAAGCGCAGGGTGAAGCCGTGACAGACATAGAGACTAAAGGACAGGTTTTTTTTCAGGGTGAATACTGGACAGCTGAGAGCAACCGTCTGATACCAAAGGGAGCAAAAGTCCGAATCAAGAAAGTGGAAGGGGTTAAGCTGATTGTTGAAGAGATAAAGATAATTAATCAATAATAATCCTTAAGGAGGAAAATTAAATGGGTGATGCATTACCGGTTCCGTTGATTGTTACAATAGCGTTGGTGATTATGTTTTTGGCGTCGGCAATTCGTATTTTAAATGAGTATGAAAGGGCGGTTATTTTCCGTCTGGGCCGCATTCGGGACGTCAAAGGCCCGGGGTTGATTTTTATCATTCCGATGGTCGATAAGATTGTCAAAGTAGATATGCGGACGATTACCTTGGATGTTCCTCCCCAGGATGTCATCACAAAAGATAACGTGTCCATCAAGGTCAGCGCCGTTGTGTATTTTCGAGTCATGGAGGCAAACGCGGCGCTCGTTAATGTCGAAAATTACCTTTACGCCACTTCACAGTTGGCCCAGACGACCCTACGTAGTGTTTGCGGCCAGATGGAACTAGACGAGATTCTCTCCGAGCGCGAAAAGATCAATATGCACCTGCAGGCGATTTTGGATCGCAGCACAGAGCCTTGGGGAATCAAAATATCGTTGGTTGAAGTAAAGCATATCGATCTGCCCGAAGAGATGAAGCGTGCGATGGCGAAACAGGCGGAAGCTGAAAGAGAAAGAAGAGCGAAGATCATCAATGCGGAAGGCGAATTCCAGGCGGCACAAAAACTGATTGACGCCGCCGCCTTGATGGAAACGCAACCCATGTCTCTGCAATTGCGCTATTTGCAGACTTTAAACCAGATTGCAGCCGAAAACAATTCGACAATCTTATTCCCCATCCCGATAGATTTGGTTAAACCGTTTTTGAAATTAGCGGAAAGAGCTTAAGAGGTTATAAAGCAGGGGCTCATGCCCCTGCTTTATAAAATTTATTTTTCAAGGAGACATCTATGCCAACCGAAAAACGAAACATTCTTACCGGTGGACTTATTTTAATAACGTTGGGCGTTTTAATCTTTATCAGCAAGACCACCAGTTACAGCTTTGGTCAGACCTGGCCGATTTTGCTGATTGTTATCGGCGTCAGCACGCTGATTTACAAAGTTCGGGCCATCGAGGGCTGGTTTATTGCCACGGTAGGCGTCGTTTTTCTGGTTATTTACCTTTATGGCTTTGATCTGTATAAATATACCCAATATGCATTGCCGCTTATTCTGATTTTGCTGGGTATCTTTGTCTTGCTGAAACGCCGCAAGCATTAATGACAAAATCACCGGCATAAGAAATTATTATTTATCATGATCTTTAAACAAAAAAAGGCGCTGGTCATCAGTGATTTTGACGGCACAATTTGTAGCGTGGATGTGGGCAATAAGGTCTTAAGCCGCTTTACAAAAAAAAGTTGGGATGACATTGATCGTGAGTATCTCAAAGGCGCTATAGGCTCGCGCGAGGCATACAGTAAGATCGCGCCGCTGATGGCGGCAAGTCCTTCGCGTCTCAATGCTTATGTTTTGAAAGTGGCAAAAATCGATCCCTTCTTTGCGAAATTTTATCGTCTTGCGAAGAAAAAAGGGGTGGATGTGAAAATTGTTTCCGACGGACTTGATTTTTACATCCGAGCCATTATGGAAAAGCACCGCCTGGGAGAAATTGAATTTTTTTCCAATACGGTCGTTTTCGGCAATAATGATTCTCTGACGTTTGATTTTCCGCAGGCCAATGAATTATGCGGCCGTTGCGGAACATGTAAAAATAAAATTTTAAATGACTATCGGCTGATGTATGAAAAGATCATCTACATCGGTGATGGTCATTCAGATATCTGCCCGTCTCGATACGCGGATCTTGTTTTTGCCAAAGAAGTGCTTTTGAAGAAGTGCGAGGAAGAGGGAAGAACGTCTTATCAGCCGTTTCACGACTTCAGCGCGATTCATGAATATCTGAAAAAAAATTTATGATAGGTGGCAATCAAGCCTTTAAGTTTGTCAACAAGGAGTCTTGTTATGAGTATATCAAAAAAAATTAAAGCAACCATTTCACAATCGTCCATGATCCGCAAAATGTTTGAGGCAGGGATAGCTCTGAAAAAGATACATGGTGCAGACAAGGTCTATGATTTTAGCCTGGGAAATCCCAACGTGGAGCAGCCCCAGGAGTTTAAAAGAGAACTCCTTGATATTGCCAATCAGGAGATTAAGCTCAAGCACGGCTACACGCCGAATGCAGGATATCTGGAAACAAGGCAGGTTATTGCGCAAAAAATATGCAATGCGACCGGATTGAAGATAACTGCCGATCATGTGGTGATGTCCTGCGGGGCAGGCGGCGCGCTGAACGTTATCTTGAAGTCGCTCCTTGATCCGGGAGATGAGGTCATCATCCTCAAGCCGTTCTTTGTTGAATATCCTTTTTACATTGAAAATTATCATGGTGTCGTGAAATATGTGCCAACCAAATCTGATTTTTCTTTGGATATTGCCGCTGTGTCCAAGGCGATCACACGAAAGACAAAAGCCATTATCATCAACTCGCCCAACAACCCGACCGGCAAGGTTTACAGCAAAAAAAATATAGCCGATCTCGCCAGGCTATTGAAAGAAAAGGGCAGTGTACGCAACAAACCTATCTATTTGATCGCGGATGAACCCTATGCGGAAATCGTATTTGATGGCGTTGAGATGCCCAGCATATTAAAAGCTTACCCCAACAGTATCATTGCTTATTCCTATTCCAAAACGCTGTCTCTCCCGGGAGAAAGAATCGGTTACATTGCCGTGAATCCGAAGATTCATGAAGCAGGCGATCTCATGAACGCGCTTATTTTATGCACGCGAATCTCAGGTTTCGTGAATGCGCCGGCGCTGATGCAGCGGATTGTGGCCAGGCTTCAGCATGTAACTGTTGATGTGAATATTTATCAGAAAAAACGTGATTTGCTGTGTAGCGGGCTGGCCAAAGCCGGTTATCAATTTACCAAGCCGCAGGGCGCTTTCTATTTATTTGTGAAAAGCCCAATTCCCGATGACGTGGAATTTGTCCAGTTGCTTTTGAAAAAGAACATTCTGGTTGTTCCTGGCAGCGGTTTCGGCTGTCCTGGATACTTCCGCATTGCCTTCTGCGTCGATGATCTGACCATCCTTAACGCCATGGATGGATTCGCCGCAGTCATCAAAGAATGCCAATAACGGCATTGAAATAGGCCTATGCGATGAATCAATAAATGATGTTTTCGATTTCCCGGATCAGTTGATGAAGCCTTTTGGATGAAACAGGGTAGGGGGTTTTGAGCTCTTGGGCGAATAGTGAAACTTTGTATTCTTCGATCATCCAGTAAAGTTCATCCGTTTTATTCTTTTTTTCCGCTGACGTGGCGGCGGTCATGTTGTCACAGATTTCCTGAAGATATTTTGCATAAATCGCTACATCCTGTAATTTGACTTCCGTGGCCGCCGGATTCAAACTGCCGCGCTCAGCCCGTATCGACAGAGCTTTTATATAGCGCGGTAGGTTGCGCAGACGGTCAAAGGAATATAACGCCGGGAATATTATGGGAACCAGGACGTGCAACTCGGCCAGAGTTGCTTTTAGAAATTTGAGCACGGGATTATTTGCGCGGTTTTTTTGCATCAGCTTTTGCAGCAAATCATAAGTATCCGTAAAGCTCCCGAGAACCGGTGTGATGGCGTCAACGATTTGCTGTCCATATTGCAGGATTTTTGGACTGACGGCATTGGCGTGGTTGACAAACTCTTCGGACGTACGCCAGGATTGGTAAAACAAATCTTTTTTTACACGATCCATGATGGATTGTTCCAGATGCCGGGGGTTGCCGATGTTGACAACCCGATTTTTCAATTCACCGCCAAGCACGATATTTTTCTTAAATTGTTTGAGCTTATCCGCGAAAAAAATATCGTAAAGCGCGGCAACACCCTGAAGGTGACTTACGGCGGCTTCCTGCGGATTGGGAAAAAGGCGGAGCTTGATGGTGTCGTCCGTTGCTTGCAGGGCAGGATAGGCATAACCCGTCAAACCGTGTTTTCCAATCAGCTCAATGCTTTCGGGTAATCGGCCAAAATTCCAATGGGTGACGGCATCCTTTTCCCATTGCCGGCGGTAGGCGCCAAGGGAGGTCCGCTGGACCTGTTGGGCCAGCTCTTTTTGCAGTTCTCCGAGATCCCGGCTGTTCTTGACTTCGCTGCCCTGATCATCAATCACGCTGTAACGGACATTCAAATGCGGCGGTAATTTATCCAGTGCCCATGAACCGACCGGCACCGTTAATTTATATTCCTGAAACAAAAACTTGCTTAAAGCCAGTGGTAAAGAGATTTCCTCAATCGCTGCCCGCTCGCTGAATGTCCTGGCAAGCTGAATCACGGGCGGCAGCTTTTGCCTGATGTTTTTAGGCAGAGATTTTAGCATATGCGAGACTTTCTCCTGCATCAGAGACGGCAGATGCTTTTCAATATTTTCCGAGGCGGCTTTGGATACCAGCCCCAGAGGCACCGAGACGGTCACGCCATCTTCCGCACGGCCTGGTTCAAAGCGATAACGGCAGGCGAATGCGGCGTTGCCGATTTTAATCTGATCGGGATATTGCTTCAGTTCCTGCGGATCGGGATCGTGGGCGATGAAGTCTTCTTCCCGGAAACGCAGAAAATCATCGCTGCCTTTATCTTTGATCAGCTTCTGCAAGGTCCGGATATCTGAAATCAGCGGCAGTCTCTGCTCATAGAGTCGTGCGATGGCTTCTTCATCAACCGCGATGCCGCGCTTACGCAGCTTATCTTCCATCGTCTTGGTCTGTTCCCACAAAGACAGATTGTGTGTCAGAAAGGGAAGTTTGCGCCCGACTTCGCCCGTCACCAGCGCTTCGCGGATAAATATCTTTTGAGCTTCCTCGGGGTTAATGCGTTCGTAGGCCACCGTTCTTTGCTCAACAATGGTCAACCCGAACAGGATGACTTTTTCCAGGGCCACAACCTGGCCGCGATTCTTTTCCCAGTGAGCCGCCCAATAGGTGTAACGGCAATGTTCCCTGCCCAATTCCTCCAGCCATTCACTCTTGATATTGGCCGCATTGCGGGCAAAAACCCTGGAGGTCAGGCTGATTTCCGAAGCGACAATCCAGGGCCCGCCCCGGTTAAAAAGGCCGGAGCCCGGATAAAGCATCACCTCCCGGCTTTTGGCGGCCGTATAGAAATTCTTCTCTTTTTTTTGCGCGATGTTGGAAAGATAGCCGCTGAGAATTGAGCGGTGAATCTTATCGGAAATCGTTTGGTCAATTTCAATTTTTACAGGTTTTCTGTTTTTTGGCGTAATATTTTTGCCGCTGATAATATCCAGGATCTGATGATAAATATCCCGCCACTCCATCATGCGTCGGTAAGAAAGAAAATGATCACGGCAGAATTTTCTTAACTTGCTTTGCGATTGCATTTTTTCCAGGGTATCGAAATAGCGGTTCCAGATTTGAAGGTAGGTAAGAAAATCCGATTCGGGATGCTGGAAGTGAGCATGCGCGGTCGCCGCCTGATCGATCATATCATAGGGGCGCTCACGCGGGTCCTGAATGCTCAGCACCGCGGCGATCACGGCTATTTCGTTCACACAGCCTTCTTTCTTCGCTTCAATAATCATCCGCGACACACGGGGGTCCAGAGGAAATTGAGACATGGTCTGACCGATTTCAGTCAGTTTGTAAAGTTCCGCATCTGCCTCGCCCTCGTCGCGGGTGAGCGCTCCCAGGTCGCGCAGTGTTTCGATGCCGTCGCGGATATTTTTAGGATGAGGCCGGTCAATAAAAGGAAAGGAAGTGACCAACCCCAGGTTTAGAGAAAGCATACGCAGAATCACGCCGGCCAGATTGGAACGCAGGATTTCCGGTGTCGTATAAAGCGGCCTGTCGGAAAATTCTTCACGGGAATAAAGGCGGATGCAAATACCATTCTGAACGCGGCCGCAGCGTCCCTTCCTCTGCTCGGCGCTGCTGCGCGAAATGGGTTTGATCGGCAGTCCGGTGGTCTGGCTGCGGGGATTATATTCCAGAATGCGCGCCAGCCCCGAATCAATCACGTATTTAATGCCGGGGATGGTCAGGGATGTCTCCGCGATATTTGTCGCCACAATAATTTTCTGCTCACGGGCGGGGGAAAAGACAAGCCTCTGATTTCCTGCGGAAAGCCGGGCAAATAAGGGTAAAACAAGGCCTGAACAGCGTTTCGCCAGGCGTTCGCATGTTTCACGAATGTCCTGCTCCGTGGGCAGAAAAATCAGAATATCTTCAAAACGTCTTTCTCTTTGTAAATTTTCTACGCAGGTTAAGACTTCATCAACATACGTCAACTCGCCTTTTTCTTCCCGAACGGGATCAATCGGTGAATAACGCACCTCGACGGGATACATCCGCCCGGATACTTCAATCACCGGGGCCTTATCGAACGCCTCGGAAAATTTGGCCGTGTCAATCGTGGCGGAGGTGATAATCAGCTTCAGGTCTTTTCTTTTCAAAAGCAGGGTTCGCAGATAGCCTAAAATAAAATCAATATTGAGGCTGCGTTCATGGGCTTCATCCACAATGATCGTATCGTAGGCCAGTAAATCCCGGTCCTGGGCCGTTTCGGCAAGCAGCATGCCGTCGGTCATGACTTTGATCAGGGGTTCGGCCGA
>CAYGNV010000039.1:0-2572 GCA_964351355.1 uncultured Smithella sp. | reverse complement strand
CCGTTTCGGCAAGCAGCATGCCGTCGGTCATGACTTTGATCAGGGGTTCGGCCGACGTTTTTTCTTCAAAGCGGATTTTATACGCCACGGATTCCCCGCAGAGCTGGTCCAGTTCCGAGGCGATACGCGAGGCGATGCTGACGGCAGCAATCCGCCGGGGCTGCGTCAGCCCAATCACACCGCGCAGGCCAAGACCCCCGGCCAGGCACATCTTGGGCAGCTGCGTCGTCTTGCCCGATCCTGTTTCGCCTGTAATGACGACAACCTGATTTTTCCTGATCGTATCGATAATCAGCTGTCGTTTAGCTGTGATGGGTAGTTCGGGAGAAAAGCCAAAAGCGGGAACGCACCGTTTGCGATTCTGCACACGCCGGCGCGAGATATCCCATCTTTTTTGCAGTCTGGAAATATTATTCTGAATCAGGTCCGGTCGTCCGGAACTCCGGTTGGCTGTTGATTTGAGCGCCTGCAGAAGGTAGTGATAATCGGCAATCATGATGTCATCCGCGTGACGTTCAAACTGCCTGCCCAACCGGCTATAGGGATGGTCCTGGGGCAACGGATTGCTCACTAACGACGCCAGCCGAAGTCAAGATCCATGTCTTTCGGCGCCTCCAGCTCGACGCCGGTTTCAATGATTTTCTTTTGCAAAGCGGGTAAATCCACAAGCCAGACAAATTTAGTGGTATCTTTTTCCGATGGTTCCGGATTGTGTTTGAAGGTCAGTTTTATTCTCTCGTCACGGGGTTCGGGAGCAGGTTCTTCGATGCGCAGCTTGATGGGTGTATTGCCTGCGTTTCTGGCTTCGATCAGCCACTGCCATTGACGCGTTTGTTTATTTTGAAAAATTCTGGCGACACCCGATTTATCGGCTGTCGTTGACATGCTGACGGTAACGAAAGGACTGTTACCGAAATAAATATCCGCTTCCGTTCCGGCAAGGGCGAATTCACGCTTGCCGATTATCGCGCCGTCAATGACGAAAGTGGCCTGCCCGGAGGGTATTTCAGCGGGCTTAAGCATTTTGATCTGCGCTTGAAGAAAGGCTTGCGGTGAAAGGCTGGGACGGGCCAGAAAAAAGAATTGGGCCGGCCAGGTTTCCTCTTTGATTTTAAAACGCTGCCGGCTGCCCGCCATCATGGTTTTTCTCCCCAGCGACCAGACCGAGTAAGTGGTATTGATTGTTTCCACTGGCGCTGACTCCACGGAAGCCTCGTCTGCTTCCGCTGTTTCGAGCGCAGCCAACGCGGACTTTGTTTTGCGCGATGCTGCTTTATAGATCACGGCCGCTTTCGGCTTGATGATCCACTGGGGCAGTTTCTGAGGCGTGATCGTTTGGACCGGCTGCAGGGTGGCCAGATTGATCTGGGCCAGTTTCCAGTCTTCTCCCGTGGATTGCCAGATTTCCGCATCCCAGGAAAAAATAATACTATTTGAGGAAGGCACGGCTTCCAGGCGGTAAAGAGGTTTCCAGCCGCAACCGCCCAGCGTATAGCTATAGTTAAGGACTGAATCATTGGGTATGAGGCCGGATAGGGTAATAGTGGCCTCCCATGCTTTTTCAATTTTTCCGGCGGCCTGGTTTAAGTTATCCTGAAGCTCTTTGATTTGTTTGTCGATTTTTTCCAGTTCTGTTTCAATGGCATTTTTTTCAGAATAGATTTTGCGGCTGCTTCTGCCGATGGCTGAAGCCAGTAAATCGGCTTCGGCAAGCGTTTTTGTTTTTGCTTTGGTCTGAGCCTGCCAGAATTGAAGCTGGACATCCAATGCCTTCAATCGGGCCTGCATTTCCTTTTTTTCGTTCTGGGATTTTGTTAATTGGGCGCGCAGTTGGGCGATTCTGTTTTCATCGACACGCGTTACAGGTTTTATCTGCAGGTCATCCACTCTCATCCGGGTTGCTGAAGGCGGGGAAACAACCAGGGATTCCGGGTCGGCCTGAGGGGGTAAAACAACAATCACCTGATGTTTGTTTACGTTTGCGGCTTGTGGATTGACTTTCACCGTTTCTTCAACTTTGGCTGAGTTAGGAAATAGAGTTACCTCTTTTACCGTGGCCGATGACACACGGGGCACGATCAATAAACAAATGAAAATGAACGACAACGCCATTACGCATAAACGCTTCTGTTTATTTAGAAACATAACCTAGCCCTCTCCTTTACATGTTCATGCTCTTTTTGATTTTGACGGCAATTTTTCTAACTTCATTCATGACGTCACCTTCATTGATCGTTAACAGCTGACGGTTTTCCATAACCACTTTTCCGTTAATAATGACCGTATCGACATCAGCGCCGTTTGCCGCGTAAACCAGATGGGAGTATTCGCTGTAGATTGGCGTCAAATGAGGCCTGTTCAGTCCCAGAATAATGATGTCCGCCTTTTTGCCGACTGCCAGCGAGCCAACGAGATGATCCATGTTCAGTGCCTTCGCGCCGTTGATGGTTGCCATGCGTGCAACTGTTTGCGCGTCCATGACGGTCGGATCAAGACTGGCGACTTTATGAAGTTTGGCCGCCGTGGACATTTCCTTGATCATGTCCAAATTATTATTACTGGCGCAGCCATC
>CAYGNV010000038.1:0-16471 GCA_964351355.1 uncultured Smithella sp. | reverse complement strand
ATTTTTTAACTAATTGATATCATTGTGTTCCTAAATCCAAACCGTCGAAGTCAGGCGCTTTTTTATCGGATAATCTTCCGGTCGATCCCCGTAGATTTTGCGCCCTGGCGCTCCACCATCGAATGAACGTCCCCTTTGCCTTTAAACCGTTTGACATTGAGCATGAAAATTTCCAGTTTGCTCAAAACATTGGGCGGAAGCAGATTGCCGTCGATTTCGATGGAAATGGTCGGGTAATTTCTTTCTCTGGCCCAGGGCGTGTATAATCCCTCGATGACGCGGCCGATCAGACAGGCAAACGGCGAGATGTTGACGATGCCTGAGTAGTCGTCCATCATCGCCGTGGCGGCAACCCCGCTGGAAATGCTGATTTCCGAATGCAGCTCGTGACTCACGAAATGTTTTTCGGTGTTTTTCATGATTTCGTCCATGTCGTGCGGCGCTTTGGGAACCAGGCCGGTCACACTCAATGCGTTGCGTATTTTTTTCTCCACGTTGTGCTTATAGGCATGCTCAATTTTCCAGTTGATAATATCCCGAAATTCACGGGCAAAAACACGTCGGCGCCATGGTATCAACCGTAGCTTCTTTTTGAGCTCGTAATGTCTCACGAAGTCACAATAGTAAAGCCATTCAGCGACATTGGATATTTTCCCGATGATGCCGTGGCGGCTGAGCTGCTGAATCAATTCATCGACGGCAAAATCATCGCGCCGGACGTAAATCTCTCCGACGATCAACACTTTCGGGCAGTCCTCCATTTTTCGGGACAGGGGGATCCGGGAAATAGCGTCGGCAATGTCCTTGACCACCGGAAGAACTTTGGTAATATCCTGCTCGGCGACGCTGATCATTTTTTGCCAGAGGTTGTCGTAAATCATCATGGCGCAGGCGGGATCAGCCGCGCAAGTTCTCAGGGATGTCTCCACATCTTTCATATAATCGCCGATAATGGCGGCCCACCAGGCATGTTTGGAAAATTCCGTTCCCAGCTCGTTGTAGGAATTATCCGCATCCATCGTAAAGACCAACACGTTTTCCAGACGCAAATCTTTGAAGAGGTTTTCATAGAAAACGAAATACTGACCGGTTCGGCACGGTCCGGTCGTTGTGGGCACAAACAGGATATATATTTCATCCTTGCGGTATTTCTCGGAAGATAAATATTTAAGCGCGCCGCCTAATACAAGAAGCGACGGCAGACACTCTTTACCGGAGGCATGATTGCGAGCCATTTGTAGTGTATAAATATCCGGCACCGGCATGGTTTCCGCGTTGATGCCCAGGCCCCGAATCGTAGCGCCGATCAACTCAGCAGAGAGCCTGCCCATGTTGGATAAGAGCAGTTTAATGCGCGGATTGTTTTTAATCGGTATCTTTTCGCCGGTGATATCATTTTTGATGTGAATGGCTTCGCCCGGATTGTTGATGAAGCGCAAACCATTGTCGTATCGCTCCTCACGGATATCGGTAAGCTTGGAACGGTAACCTTCGATAATATCCAGAAACGCTTCAATGCGTGTATCCACGCCGGCGTCGGCTGTGTGTGAATCCAACTCCAGAATCAGGAAGGGTTTGACGCCCATGATCCATTTCAGATAATGCAGGATGAAAGAGTCAGGCGCGCAGGAAAAATTGGAAATATACGTAATGAAGATATTGTCTTCGTTTTTCAAAAGCGTGCCGGCTTTCATGTCCTGCTGGCCGTAATACCAGTACATGTTGGGATAGATGGCCTGGTCTTCAAACGGAAGAATGTCAAACGGGATAACCGAATATCCGCGAGACGTGTATTTCCGGGGGATGCCCATATTGGCATCGGTGGTAAAAGAATTATAGGGGTGTCCCAGAACCGCGATCACCGCGCGTTTGGCCTGACGCGCTTCATCGAGCGCCCGTTTACCCAAAGCGGTAAATTTGGCAAAGCATTCCATTTGTTTTTCGTAAGCAACGTCAAAGGCGTTTTTCGCTTCACTTTCGCTTATGCCGAGTGTTGCGGCCATGGCGATGAAAGGCTCGGTGGCCTTTTGTATTCCGTACATGAAACTGACGACCGGCGCTAAATATTTTTCGTCTGGAATTTCCGGAAAGGCTTTCTTGATATAGTAAGGCAGGCTCTGCGTGATTGGGCAGAAATTTGCCGGCGTGTTTTTTTCGTAGCTTTCCATGTCCCGGAAGTGCGGCAGGAAAATGTAGTCGATTTTCCGGTCGAAAATATCCTGAACCGCGCCGTGGGCGATTTCTGCGGGGAAACAGTAGCTGCTTTCCACACGCGCCGTTCCTTCAGGGGAGATATCCCGGGAAACAAAAGTTTCCACGCCAAGCATGTGGAAGAACCACGAATACAGCGGCCAGAGCGTATAGATGGAGAAGCAACGCGGGATGCCGACCACAAAGTCTTTCTTCCGGATCAGGTCTGCAGGATCAGGCGCGCATTCCCTGAAAAGAATGTCATTTCTTTTTTCGATAAAATCGGTAACCTCAGCTTCATCAAATTCTTTTTTCTTCCGGATGTTGGCGTATTTATTACAGCGTCCGCCGAACATGTATTTATGCCCGTTGACGTTGAGAATCCTGATCGGACAGAAATTGTCGCAGGCTTTACACTGAAATTCCTTCTCATAAAGAATAGTCGTTGCGAGGATTTGATCAATATCATAAACGGTCTTGGACAGAAATCCTTCCGAGACTTTCTGCTTGGCCAGAATGCCCACCCCGAAGCAGCCCATCAGTTCGGGGTCGGGTGGTACGAGAATGTTTTTATCCAGAAGCATCGCGAACGCCAGGGGGACCGCCTTGTTTTTGGCGACACCGCCCTGCAGTACAATATTCTTGCCGATGGTCCGGTTGCCCACGACGCGGTTGAGATAGTTGGACACAATCGAGGTGACGATGCCCGCGGTAATATCTTCGCGCGAAGCCCCTTGTTGTATGGCGTTGCGGATATCGGAATTGATGAAGGCGGAACAGTGCTCGCCAAACTTCAGAGGTGCTTCGGCTTGAAGCGCAATATCACCGATCTCGGAGGCCTCCGAAATATTCAGATCACCCTGCGCCGATTCTTCCAGAAACGATCCGGTTCCCGCGGAACAGGCTTCGTTCATGGCGTAATCGATCGGGACTTTATTTTTCAATGAAACATACTTGGCGTCCTGACCGCCGATTTCAAAGATGGTGTCAATGTTGTCCCGGTAAAACGACGTGCCGACGGCGTGCGCGATGATTTCATTATACACGGCGGGTGTTTCCAGAAAAACACCGAGAATCTCGCGCGATGATCCGGTTGTCGAAGCTAGCGTAATGCTGATTTTTCCGTTACCGATGTCTTCATGGATTTGTTTTTTTATTTCGACAAGACAGTTTTTAAGTGCTGCGACGGGATCGCCGTGTGTCCGTCCGTAAAAAGAGGCGGTAATTTCGTTGGTCTCCATATCAATCAGACAGGCTTTTGTTGTGGTAGAGCCGCCGTCAACGCCGAGAACGTATTCCCGGCCAGCCTTGACTTTGCCTTTCCGGGACGGCAGATAGGTGACTTTGCCCTGGGCGGTTTGCAGGCTTTTGAATCTTTTAAATTGAATGCGGCTACTTTTGAAGAGAGCCTCGGAAGTCGGCAGGCTGCTGCCGGACGATTCCGCAAGAAGCGCCGCGCCGTAAGCCTCAAAATAGGGCGCCTGTTCGGGTACGATAAACTCAATCTGCGGGACGCGTTCGCGGATAAATTTAAGAATATAAGGATTCTGCGTGACGCCGCCCACCAGCAATACTTTGCCTTTCTCAATTCTGGCTCTTTTAAGAAAGTCGGCGACTTTGATGGCCATGACATCGCTCAAGGATAAAACGATATCGCCGGTTCTGGCCTCGCCTTTGTTGAGGCGATGGGTGCAGTCGCTTTTCATGAAGACGGAGCAGCGCGATGAGAGCTTGAATACCCGACAGTCTTCGGGGAGATGGCTGATATCGGCCAGCTTCATATTCATCCGCGCCAGCTGCTGCTTGAAAAATTCTCCCGTTCCCGATGCGCATTTGTTGCCCGAAAAACTCGTGACGATTTTATTATGGGGGTCGATGGTGTAAACGACAAGATCTTCACCTCCCAGAGAAACCAGCGCATCCACCTGATGATTCAGTTGGCGCAAGGCTTCCTCAACACAAAGGGGCTCGATCACACTGTTGATGTTTAAAAGATGACGGCCCTCTGTTCCCGTGGACAATGTTCTGACTCCGGCGGGGACTTGACGGGAAGACAATACCTTTTTAAGCGTATCCAGAAAATTTCCTTCATGAGGTTCCACCGCGTTCCATATCATACTGCTTCCTTCCAACAGGGCAACTTTGATGTTGGAGGCGCCAATATTAATTCCAAGGCTGTGCATAAAAAAACTCCCTTATATAAATCTAAAGAATTAGATATTACGATTGAAGCGTAACGTCAAGGGGCGAATGCTTGTTTTAATCCTGCTGCTGCGGGACGAGCGTTAATTCTCCGCAGCTTGCTGAAAAGGAGTTGATCAACACACCGGTGAATAAAAATAGGTTTTCATATGCCCAGGAACACAAAGCAAAAAAAGCTGATAGGGGGCTATCAGCTTTTTTTGCTTCAGGATGATTGGATGCAGATCACTTAATGCGCTTCTTCCGTAGCGCTGGAAATGTACATCATGGCAAGTAGAACAAAAACGAGCGTCTGCACAATGTACACAAACAGCTTCAGTGCAATAATCGGAAGTGGAACAATCAGCGGAACAAGGATGAGCAAAACCAGCAAAACGAGATCTCCCCCCTTCATGTTGCCGAAAAGACGGAAAGACATAGACAGCGGCCTTGACAAATGGCTGATAATTTCAATCGGCAGCATTAAGGGGGTAAGCCACCATACTGGCCCTAAAAATTGCTTAATGTATTTAAAGCCGTGCGTTTTTATTCCCACAGCATGTGTGGAGAAAAACACGACAAGCGCCAGAGCTGCCGTGGTGTTGATGTTGGAGGTCGGCGATGAAAAGCCGGGGATCGCCCCTATGAGGTTTGATAAAAAAATAAAAATTCCCAGCGTGGCGATCAGGGGAAAATATCTACGCCCGTTATGCCCCATCACTTCATTCAGCAGCGAATCAAATCCGCTAATAATGACTTCCAGAACATTTTGCAATCTTCCGGGATAAATTTGCAGTTGCCTTGTCGCCAGAAACGCAAGTGCGATGAGAAACGTGACCAGAAGCCATGCATAGGCAACATGGTTAGGGATATAGGGATTCTCTAAAAAGTATAGAGGGTGCATACTCTAACTAACCTCCTCAATAAAGTTTTTTTTTGCCGCATAGATGATTAATGTCAGGATAATGTTGATCATCACCACGGAAAGTCCAATAATTAATCCGATAACGTGAACGGTTTCATTGGCAATCAAAAAGAATAGAACAACAGCTGTGGTGGCCAGGCGCAGATAATACTTAATCATAACGGGGCCCTTGACGTTACCGCTCGTTTTTTTTAAAAAACCCTGTAAGCCGCGTTCCATCCAGTGGAAATTGACGATGCTGATAAAACCGCCTATGAGAATGCCTAGCGCAAATTTGATCGGAGTAATAATGACTGAAAGAATAAAAAGAACTGCCAGAATAATCCAGTTGGTAATTTCAATTCTTTTTTGGAGCGGGTCTTTGGCGATGAGGTTCACTTTTCAAACTCTTTATAATGGTTTCATCATCCCTGAAATTTTTTTGTATTACAACATACAGGTTGCGAAACCCAGCCGAAATTCCGATCAATAAAAAAACAACGGTAAACACATGGCCGGAATCAAATTTTCGATCCAAGTAACTTCCTAAAAGGAGGCAACCCAAAACCGCCAGTACCATTGCAATGCCAATACTGCTGGCAAAGGCCATCTGGACGCTCATTTTTTTTGTTTCGCTATCCATCTGGTGAGACGCTCCTTAGCATGTGCAAAAAACAAAGTCAAATAAAAACATGACCGCCGTTCATTTTTATTTAAAAAGATGGCGGTTTTCCCGATACCAGTCAATAGTTTTTTTAAGTCCGGTTGTTAAATCCGTAGTCGCCTTAAATCCAAATTCTTTCATGGCTTTGGATGTATCGAGCAGGCGGCGATGCTGGCCGTCGGGCTTGGTTTTGTCCCAGATAATTTTTCCGGAAAAACCAGACAAACGGACGATTAATTCAGTCAGATCTTTAATGGAAATCTCTATGCCTGATCCGATATTCACCGGTTCGCTTTTTTCGTAGGAATCGGCGGCAAGACTAGTGGCGGCGGCCGCGTCATCGACATAGAAGAATTCCCGTGTGGCCGACCCTGTGCCCCAAGCTTCCAGGGTATCCGAATGCGCGTCCATTGCATCGAAGCATTTTTTAATTAATGCTGGAATCACATGAGAGGAGCGGGGATCAAAATTATCACCGGGACCGTAAAGATTCACTGGAAGCAGGAAAATGGAGTTGAACCCATACTGTCGCCGGTATGCCTCCGATTGCACCAACATCATCTTCTTGGCAAGCCCGTAAGGGGCGTTCGTTTCTTCCGGATAGCCGCTCCAGAGGTCTTCTTCTTTGAAGGGCACCGGTGTGAATTTGGGGTAGGCGCAAATGGTCCCAAGAGCGACAAATTTCTCAATGCGATGCAAATACGCTTCGTGAATCAACTGCGCACCCATGATCAGGTTGTCATAAAAGAGCTCGGCTGGCTTTTCCTGGTTGTAGCCGATTCCGCCGACTTTGGCGGCCAGATGAATGACGATATCCGGTTGTTTATCGGCAAACATGCGCCGGATATCGGCCAGATCGGTTAAATTGTATTCGGGAAGATCAGCAATGTCGATGCTCTGGCAGCCGTATTGATTTAAGGTGCGAATCAGGTGTTGCCCCAGAAATCCTTTGCCACCCGTAACCGTTACACGTTTGTTTTTAAGCAAGAGTCATATCCTAATAAAATAATTTCAGCTGATGCGTTCCGAGTTTATACAGGAAAAGCCTGCATCCACCAAGGTTTTTTCTTTTTTTGCCAGATCCAGATCCGCCGCTATCATCATGTCGATGAGCTGATCAAACGTGACTTTGGGCTGCCAGCCCAGAGCCTTATTGGCTTTGGTGGCGTCTCCCAGAAGAACGTCAACTTCCGTGGGGCGGAAATAGCGGGGATCGACGGCAACATATTGAGCGTAATCCAGATTGAGCTTGCTGAAGACTTTCTCCGTAAATTCACGTACGGAGTGAGTTTCGCCGGTTGCGATGACGTAATCATCCGGTTTGTCCTGCTGGAGCATCAGCCACATGGCTTCCACAAAATCACCGGCAAAGCCCCAGTCTCTTTTGGCTTCCAGATTGCCCAGATAAAGTTTATCCCGGAGCCCCACCTTGATTTGCGTCGCTGCGCGGGTGATTTTGCGGGTGACAAAGGTTTCGCCCCGGCGCGGCGATTCATGGTTGAACAGAATGCCGTTGGTGGCAAAGAGTCCGTAAGCGTCGCGATAATTTTGCACGATGTAATAGGCGTACACCTTTGCTGCGGCATAGGGGCTACGTGGCTGAAAGATGGTCTTTTCATTCTGGGGAGGGGCTGCCGCGCCGAACATTTCGCTGGAGGACGCCTGGTAAAATTTTGTCTGTATGCCGGTTTTTCGGATCGCTTCAAGAATCCTCAGTGTCCCCAGTCCGGTGATGTCGCCCGTGTATTCCGGCATATCGAAGCTGACGCGCACGTGGCTTTGCGCACCCAGGTGATAAATTTCATCGGGTTTGATAGATGAAAGCAAATCCATGAGCTGTCCGGATACGCTCAGGTCACCGTAATGCAGAAACAGTTTTGCATTGGGATCATGAAAATCCCGGTATAGATGATCGATGCGGTCCGTGTTAAACGTGCTGGATCGACGAATCAGACCATGAACTTCATAACCTTTGTTCATAAGAAATTCGGCCAGGTATGATCCATCCTGTCCGGTGATACCGGTGAGAAATGCTTTTTTCATACTCAGTCTCCTCAATGGTTGTCGTTATGTTAGGCAAATCGGCAAGACTTATTATCGCATTGATTGCCGCTTGTCAATGAGCCGGTTACAGATTTTTCAATGTTTTAAAGCAGGCATCCAGTGTTCGATCGATATCTCTGTCCGTGTGTGCAAACGATAAGAACCCTGCTTCAAATTGCGACGGCGCCAGCCAGACACCGTTTTGGAGCATACCGTGAAAGAAGCGGGCGTAAAGGCTGGCATCTGATTTCAATGCGCTGTTCAGATCAAGAACTGGTCCTTCCTGGAAAAAGACGGTAAACATCGAAAATATTTTGTTGATGCAGGCGGCAATACCCCGTTGGGAAAGTAATTTTTCCATCTCCCGGCAAAGACCATTGGCCTGATCCGTTAATAATGCGAAAGCAGCAGCTTTTGTTTTGAGAATGTTGAGCGTAGAGATTCCGGCGCTCATGGCCAGTGGATTACCGGAAAGTGTTCCTGCCTGATAAACATCACCTATCGGTGCGAGTTTCTCCATGATTTCTTTTTTCCCGCCAATGGCTCCCACCGGCATGCCGCCGCCGATAATTTTACCCAGGCAGGTCAGGTCGGGTGTAATGCCGATCAAGTCTTGATAGCCGCCGAAACAAAAGCGGAATCCCGTGATGACTTCGTCAAAAATAAGCACGATGCCGTTTTTTGCTGTCAGTTCCCGCAATTTTTTTAAGAAGCTATCCTGCGGTATAACAACACCCATGTTGCCTGCTATCGGCTCAACAATGATTGCCGCCAGATCTGAGGCATAGCGCTCAATTGCTTTTTCGAGAGCGTCCGCATCATTATAGGGCAGGCTCAACGTCAGCCTGGCCAGTTCTTCGGGAATCCCCGGGGAGCCCGGAATGCCAAGTGTTGTGACACCGGATCCGGCTTTAATTAAAAGAGAATCGGCATGGCCGTGGTAGCAGCCGTCAAATTTAATGATCATGTTTCTGCCCGTGTAGCCGCGAGCCAGACGAATGGCCGTCATGGTGGCTTCCGTGCCGGAACTGGTCATCCGTAGCCGTTCAATGGAAGGGATTGCTTCGCAGATTAGTTGGGCCATGTTTGTTTCGGCATCGGTGGGCGCGCCAAAACTGGTTCCTTCTTGCGCTGTCCGGCAGATGGCGGCAATGACCTCTGGATGGGCGTGTCCCAGAATCATCGGTCCCCAGGAGAGAACATAGTCAATATATTCTTTGCCTGTGGCATCATAAATTTTGCTGCCTTTACCGCGGCTCACAAAAATAGGGTCGCCGCCGACCGATTTCCAGGCGCGCACCGGTGAATTCACACCGCCGGCGATCACCTGAGCGGCCGCGGCAAACTGGTCTTCATTTATTTTAATCATTAAAAATACTCCGGAGATGTTTTTTTGTATTCTTGCAGGCTTTCCAGAATAAGAAAATCGCTGCTGTTGATTAATTGAGACATGGTGTTGACCAGTGGCGAGATGTCGTCATCCTGTGTATGCAGCATCGTAAAGAGATTATATTTATTTTGAAAAGCCGGTTTTCTTTCGTAACAATGAGAAATGTATGACAGTGGGGCGAGCCTGCGTCCGGCGCTTTCTACTGTGTCAGATGGCACGGACCACATCACCATTGCATTTTTCCGGTAGCCTGCTTTCTGATGACGCAAAATCGCTCCAAATTTCCGCATGATTCCTTTTTCTAAAAATCTTTGCAATACGGTGATTACCTGAAGGGCTGAAAGGCCGCAAGCGCCGGCAATATCCGCAAAAGCATTACTGACAAGCGGAATATCACGCTGTATGAGACGGGCGGCTTGTTTCTCCTGCAGGGATAAATTATTCATGGAAAAACGTTTATCCTTCTTGGGAAATAAAATCAAGCGATGCATTGATGGAAATATTTCTTGACAATCGTTTTGTAGATCGTTTACAAGGAATCTGCGAGTCCTGAAATCATTAAATTTATAAAGAAAGGAGGCTTAAAAAACACAAACTCTTATGATGGTTGTGGATTTGAAATCTGTGACAAAAAATTTAAGGAGGACGTAAATGAAAAAGACTTTAATCTATTCTGTTTTGGCGATGGTGTTGGTTATTGTTTCCGCTCCTTTCGTATTGGCGGCTCCGGAAGCAGCGGCAGCGGCTCCTGCAGGAACGGTTGATTATACAAAAGCTATTATTGGCGCCTGTTCTTTGCTTGTTGCCGGCATTGCCATTGCGTTGGGAACACTGGGGACCGGTTTAGGTATGGGCAATGGTTTGAACGGAGCTACGAACGCTGTTGGCAGAAATCCTGAAGCACAGGGGAAAATTCTTCTGACCATGATGGTTGGTCTGGCCATGATTGAGTCTCTGGCTATTTACGCGCTGGTTATCGCGCTGATCGCGCTTTACGCCAATCCGATTGCAAAGGCTTTTGGTATTGGCTAAAAGATTATTGCTATAATAGAAATTAGGGAGGGGAGCGTACATCGACTTTCTCTCCCTTTTTAATGACACTCGCTGAAAACAAACGAAGTGAAGTTTGAAGCGTAAGTGGAATTATCCCGCGAAACGAAGTGAAGCGGGGTTAGTGACACCTTTCCCGTAGCGCAGTCATGTTTGTTAGTCTAACTTATCCCGCAAAGCGAAGCGTCGCGGGGTTAATGACGGCTGAATCAACCTAATTTTTCAAAATCGACCTTTCCCCGCAGGCTTTTCGTTTCCGAGCGCTTGTGTTTTCCCTCAAGCATTTTTTCTTTTGCCCGTTTACTTCGTTTTCTCTTTTGGCGGCGCAGTTTTTCTATCCTTTCTTGTTCTTCAGCGATGAACCCTTTTTGCTGCAGTTCAATTTTTTCCAACAAGAGTCGGCGCGCCAGATGACGGTTTAATGATTGGGATCTTTCCCGCTGGCACTTGACAGAAAGACCGGTGGGGATGTGGACGAGATGAACACAAGAGGAGGTTTTATTGACTTTCTGTCCACCGGGACCGGAAGAACGGACAAAGGATTCCTCAAAATCGTTTTCGGAAACACCAAGTTCCTGCATTCTGGAAGCCAGCGCTTTTTCTTTTTCAGAGGATACCGGCATGGACGGCGCCTAAAAATATCAAGGTATGGCGTAAATCTCGTCGCCGATCAGAGAAATCCAGTTTTCCGTGAGGATTTCCCTGGCTTCTTCCAGTTTATCGACGCCCAGAATGACGATGGTTTCTTTGCCGATCCGGTTGATTGTGGTGTAGAGATAAAGAATATTGATTTCTGCTTTGGCCAGAGGTTTTAAAACAGCGTTGATGCCGCCCGCATGGAGAGGGACTTCAGCAGCCAGCACCGGCGTTACTTCAAAATTGAAATGATAGCTGGCCAGAAGCGTCGCGGCGCGGTCGGGGTCATTGACCACAAGACGAACCCGGCTATCGTGCTCGATGCTTGCGGCCGATACGGCTTTGGTGCTGATGTCTTCTGAATCCAGAATATGGATGAGCTTGGCAAAAGAACCGGGCACATTGCCTAATAAAACGGAAATTTGTTTGACAGCCATAAAGTATCCTTATTATTAATCCTTGACGTAATCAAATCCGGCTGCAAAAGCCTTGCGGTTGATTTCCGCTACGCCTTTTTTTCTGCTGCCCATGATGAATTCCAGGCTTTTCAAATAAATATCGGCAGTCACAATGCCGGATTTCTTGATAAACGCGCCCATCATGATAATGTTGGCGACACGGGTATTGCCCAGATCCTGCGCGATATCCCCGCAGGGAACTGCGTAAGCCTGGACGTCGGAACGGCTGGGTCGCTCGCTGATAATCGACGAATTAAGAAAAATGACGCCTTTCGCGGCGACTTTATTCTGGAAGCTAAAGAGGGAAGGGGCGTTCATCACGACGAGATAATCCGGCTCCGAAGCGACCGGTGACGCAATATCTTCATCAGCAATCGCCACGGTGCAGTTGGCGGTGCCGCCTCGTATTTCCGCGCCGTAAGAGGGCAGAAAGGTGACGTGATAACCATTGCTCATCGCGCTGTGGGCAAGGCTCGTTCCCATCATCAGAACACCCTGGCCGCCGAATCCCGAGAAAATGGATTTGAAGATCATGATGAAGCCTCCGCGAGTTTTTTGGCCGTTTCGTCTTTGAACACGCCCGGAGGATATTCTTTGCTCAGGACATCATCAATCCATTTAAACGAATCAATCGAATTCATTTTCCAGTTGGTCGGGCAGGCCGAGAGAATTTCCACAAGCGAGAAGCCCAATCCATCCTTCTGGCATTGAAAGGCCTTCTTAATGGCTTTTTTCGTTTTGTTGACCGTTGCCGGCGTGCTGACGGAGCACCTTTCGATGTAAGTGGTTCCCTGCAGTTGAGAAAAAATTTCACTGACTTTTAGCGGGTAGCCGTCCAGTGTTTTATTCCGTCCGGCCGGGCTGGTGGTCGTTTTCTGGCTGAGCAGGGTGGTGGGGGCCATCTGTCCGCCCGTCATGCCATAGACGGCGTTATTGATAAAGATGACCGTAATATTATCGCCGCGATTGGCGGCATGAAGACTTTCCGCAATGCCGATGGCGGCCAGATCACCGTCGCCCTGATAAGAAAAGACCATGCGGTCGGGAAGTACGCGTTTGATGGCCGCAGCCATGGCCGTTGCCCTGCCGTGCGGCGCCTCAACCATATCGACGTCAAAGTAATTGTAGGCGAGAACAGCGCAGCCTGCGGGCGGGACGCCGATGGTGATTCCCCGAATGTCCAGCTCGTCAAAGACCTCCGCGACGAGCCTGTGCACAATGCTGTGTCCGCAGCCGGGGCAATAATGAAAAATCTTTTCCTTTAAACTTTTTGGCTTTTTGCTGACGATTTTTACCATGGATTTCCGATCCTTAAAAAATGCGGCTTAATCATTCTTGTTGTAAACGCGTGCGATGACGTTGGTTAATTCGGCGGGCGTCGGCACCGCGCCGCCCGGGCGTCCGTGAAAATCGATATGGGCGTAGCCCTGCAGGGCGAGACGGACATCGTCTATCATTTGCCCTGTGCTGAGTTCAAAAACAAAGAAGTTTTTGATTTTAGCCGACAGCGCCCGCAGTTTCAATTCCGGGAACGGCCACAGTGTTATGGGGCGGAAAAGACCGACTTTCATGCCGTTGTCCCGCAAGCGTTTAATCGCACCCTTGGCGATGCGGGCGGCTGTTCCGTAGGCGACGATGACCATGTCGGCGTCTTCAACTTTATGTTCTTCGGCAAGCGTTTCATTTTTCGTGATGACGTCGTATTTGCGCGCCAGTTTCCAGTTGTGTTCTTCGGCGTCGATAGGGTCGAGCAGCAGGGCGCGGATAAACTTGCTTTTGCCTGTGCCGGCGCCGCGCAGCATGAACTTTTCGGGATATTGACGGGGTTTTGGTTTTTTGAAAATAACCGGCTCCATCATTTGCCCCATCATGCCGTCGGCCAGAATCATTGCCGGCGTCCGGTATTTGTCGGCCAGATCAAACGCATCCATGGTCAAATCCGCCAGTTCCTGGCAGGTGGCAGGCGCCAGCACGATGGTGCGGTAATCGCCGTGTCCGCCGCCGCGGGTGGCCTGAAAATAGTCTCCCTGGGCGGGACGGATGTTGCCCAGGCCCGGGCCGCCGCGCATGATGTTTACGATCACGCCGGGAAGCTCGCAGGCCGCCATAGAGGAAATGCCTTCCTGTTTGAGCGACATGCCGGGACTGGAGGAGGATGTCATCACTCTGGCGCCGGCAGCAGCAGCGCCGGCAATCATGTTGATCGCCGAAATTTCGCTTTCCGCCTGAATAAACACAAGTCCTTCATTGCTGCGCATGTGTTCCGACATATACTCGGTCAGTTCATTCTGGGGCGTAATCGGATAACCGGCGTAAAAATGGCAGCCGGCGCGGATGGACGCCTCGCCGATAATATGATTTCCCGATATTAATATTTTATTCACGGTAAACCTCTATGGCTATATCCGGACACATCGTGGCGCAAATGCCGCAACCGTTGCATTCTTTTTCGTCGTTTGCGGCGACAGAGCGGTATCCCTGGGCGTTATATTCCTTTGTCGGCGCAATATGGTCCTTGGGACAGAAATGAATGCACAGATGACATTCCTTGCACAGTTCCTTGTTAATTTTTATATACCCTTTCACAGCATGTCCCCAAAACAGTTTTTGCCGATGATCCAATCAAATTCAGCGGAAGCTATCTGGCGCATAATGGTTAGAATGTCAAGTATTTTTTAGATACTTTTAGATACCAATTCATGCCATTGGCGAAAGATCCTCAAATCTTGCTGATTTGAAACCCTTCCAGCTTGATCGCTACGGATCGCTGGAGTAATTCTATGGAAATAACGAAGAGTTCTTTTTCCAGGTCGCTCTTAATCACCGTGCCCTCAATACCGGCAAAGGGGCCGTCCATAATCCTCGCGGGTTCTCCGGCTTTCGGATACTGCATGGAAAACAATTCCACTTTTTTATTCACCAGGCGTTGAATGGCGATAATTTTCGATTCGGGTATGGACAATGGTTCCACATTTTCCTTTTTTCCCAGAATTCGAACAACGCCGGATGTTTTGAGAATGGTCAGCTTTGTTTCGTTGTCTAAAAAAGCTTCCACAAAAAGATAGCCGGGAAAAAGTGGCACGGATATCTTCTTTTTCCGGTCTTTTCGCTTGCTCCAAACTTCCATCTCCGGTAAAAACGTTATCAGACTTTTCTGAGTAAGACCGGTAAAGGCTTTATATTCATGACGGCTTTTTGTATGTACGGCATACCAAGGCATGGCAAACACCAACTTTAATGTATTGAGAATCAGTCCAACAAAATGTAAAAACATTTACAATAGGTATAGAGTTTTTGCAATGGAGAAAAAATGAGAGTGATCCGACTTAACGGTTTACATCTGACATTGGATGAGCGAGAGGAATGCCTGGCGGCAAAGACTGCTCAATTGCTTAGCATTCCGGTTGACGGCATTGCCTCATTGTTCATTATCAAAAAAGCTCTGGATGCCCGGCGCAACAGACCCCCTCATTTTGTTTATGCGGTAAAAATAAGTTTGACTGACACCGCGGCGCTACCGGAGACATTGCCGGAAGGGATAACAATTTCGACGTTTCATGATGAATCGGCCATGGAGCCGTCATCAATCGGGTCATCAGGGACTTTATCAGGGAGGCCTCCCGTTGTGGTCATCGGCAGCGGTCCCGCCGGTCTTTTTGCCGCCTACACGCTTACCGTAAAGGGCATATCGGTTGTGCTGCTGGAGAGAGGACGACCCGTCGAAAAACGCGTGGAGGATGTGCGGATATTTTGGGAAAAAAGTCTGCTTGATCCGCAAAGCAATGTTCTTTTCGGTGAAGGAGGGGCCGGGACTTTTTCCGATGGGAAATTAACCAGCCGAAGCAAAAACCCATATTCTTTGTGGGTTAAGAAAATTCTTGTGGAAATGGGTGCACAAGAATCAATACTAGCCGACGCCAAGCCGCATATCGGCACGGACAGCTTGCGTGAAGTCATCATCCATCTAAGGAAAAAACTTATAGAGATGGGCTGTGCCATTCAGTTTGAGACACAGGTAACGGATTTTATAATCCGGCAAGATAAAATCGAGGCAGTTGTGGTCAACGACAAGCAAGAAATAAAAGCAGATGAAGTGATTCTCGCGATTGGCCAGAGTGCTGATGATACCTATCGGAAATTGGATGAACGCGGCGTAAAAATGGAGGCCAAACCTTTCGCGATGGGCTTACGCGTCGAACATCCACAAGCCTTGATCAATTCTATTCAATATGGCCGGTGGTCGAATCACCCGCATTTGCCGCCGGCGGAATATTTTGTCACCGCCGCCGCGGGTGTTCTGAATCGTTCCGTTTATACATTTTGCATGTGTCCGGGAGGGCAGGTGATTGGTTGCAGCGCGCTTCCGGGATTTGTTATGACCAATGGCATGAGCAACCGCGATCGTAGCGGAGAATTTGCCAACAGCGCCGTCGTCGTGAATGTGCGCGTGGAGGACTTTGCTGCACAGGGAGAGCCTCTGAGTGGTCTGGCCTTTCGCAGTCATTGGGAGAGAGAGGCTTTTTTGGCGGGTGGTGGCAACTATTGCGCCCCCGCTGAGAGGCTTTCCGGGTTTATTGAACAAAAATCATCCGGCGTTGTGGGTCGGACAAGTTTTTTGCCCGGCGTGAAAGCCGCCGAACTTAAGGAAGTGCTGCCTAATTTTGTGTCTGCTGCGTTGCGGATCGGGATCAAACAATTCGATAAAAAAATGCCGGGTTTTATTTCTGAGGAGGCTCATGTAATCGGTGTGGAAACCAGAACCTCATCGCCGGTGCGTATTTGCCGCGGGGTTGACGGGCAAAGCGAAAATGTCCGGGGACTTTACCCCTGCGGGGAAGGTGCGGGCTACGCCGGAGGGATCATCAGTTCGGCGCTGGACGGCATTAAGGCAGCCGAGAACGTGATTGCGGCAATAAACGGCTGTCAATAATGATATCAACGCCTTTTTTCATAAC
>CAYGNV010000037.1:4969-16935 GCA_964351355.1 uncultured Smithella sp. | reverse complement strand
GCACACGATGATCGTCGCCAACGCGGCGATGGGATTTGCCCCGAACCGGGCATAAGCATTCAATTCACAGGAGCAAAGCATGAGACAATATTTTGAAAAAATGGATCCGTTGGGCAAACCGCTTTCCGAAAAACAAATCGAAAGCATGAAGGAAAACTGCGCGCAGCTTGAAGAAATCATGAAGAAGATCGATGCAGAAGTTGACCGCATCAAGAACGTCGGCGTGCCACTGTCAACAATGCATGAACGCGGCGAGATGAGCGTCTGGGAGCGCATCGACTATCTGGTCGATCCCGGAACCTTCTGTCCGCTGCACAGCATTTTCGATCCCGAAAATGAAGAGTCGGGCAGCACCGGCGTGGTCGACGGCCTGGCCCGCATTCATGGCAAATGGTGCGCACTCATCGGATTCAATAACAAATGGATGGCCGGCGCGTGGATTGCCGGACAGCCGGAAAATAATCTGCGTGTCACCGACATCGCCAAGATTCTCAATATTCCCCTGGTTTGGCTGGTGAACTGCTCCGGTGTGAAGTTGCCTGAGCAGGAAAAAATGTATGCCAACCGCCGCGGTCAGGGAACATGTTTTTTTCGTCACGCGGAACTGGAGCAGATGGGCATCCCGGTCATTGCCGGTATTTACGGCACGAATCCCG
The DNA here is from genome assembly GCA_964351355.1 of uncultured Smithella sp. Taxonomy (GTDB): domain Bacteria; phylum Desulfobacterota; class Syntrophia; order Syntrophales; family Smithellaceae; genus UBA8904. The sequence goes on along the minus strand of CAYGNV010000037.1, from coordinate 16,279 downwards.
CAGGCGGCGGCTATCAGTCGATCAGCCCAACCATATTGCTGGCGCATAAAAAAGCCAACATGGCCGTGGGCGGCAGCGGCATTGTGAGCGGCATGTCACCCAAGGGATCATTTGACGAAGCGGGCGCCGAAGAAATCATCAACGCCACCCGGCATTTCAAATCCGTTCCGCCTGGCAGTGTAAAAGTTCATTACGACGTTACCGGTTTTTTCCGCGCCGTCTTTGATGAAGAAAAGCAGGTGCTCGACGCGATCAAGGATTACATGGACGATTTGCCCGCCTACAACCCGCGCTTTTTCCGCGTAGCCCAGCCTGCCGAGCCCGCGTATCCTCCTTCTGAAATCGCCTCGATTATCCCCGTAAACAAAAAACGCGTCTATGATTTTGAGCAGATCCTGGCGCGTCTGGTGGATCGTTCTGAGCATCTGGAATTCCGTCCCGGCTTCGGTCCGGAAATGTATTGCGGCCTGGTGAAAGTGGACGGTTATCTGATGGGCGTGATCGGCAACCGTCAGGGCGTCCTCGCCAACTATCCTGAATACACCAACGAGTATATGGGTGTGGGCGGAAAGCTTTACCGGCAGGGTTTAATCAAGATGAGCGAGTTCGTCACGTTGTGTTCGCGCGACAAAGTGCCGATGATCTGGTTTCAGGATACCTCAGGCATCGACGTGGGCGATACGGCCGAAAAGGCGGAACTCCTCGGCCTGGGTCAATCGCTGATTTACTCCATTGAAAATTCCAAGCTGCCGATGATGCTGGTGGTGCTGCGCAAGGGCACGGCGGCGGCGCATTATGTTTTGGGCGGCCCCACGGCCAACAATAACAACGCCTTTTCACTGGGCACCGCCACCACGGAAATCAACGTCATGCACGGCGAAACCGCAGCGGCGGCCAGTTACGCCCGCAGGCTCGTTAAAGAGAAAGATGCCGGAAAGCCCCTCGGGCCCACCATCGACAAAATGAATGAGATGGTTAAGCATTACGACGACACGTCGGGACCGATGTTTTGTGCGAAGAAAGGCTTTGTCGATGAGATCGTCCGCTACCACGAATTAAGAAATTATCTGGTCGGCTTCGCCAACTGCGCCTATCAGAATCCCCGCGCGATCTGCCCGCAGCATCAACTGATTCTCCCTCGCATCATCCGCTCGCAGATGGTGAAGGGGTTGGAAAGGCCAAAGTAGGCTGAAGGCTGAAGGTTCACGGTTCACGGGTCAAGATGTAGGGGCGACTAAGCAATTGCCTCTACATCTTTTTTTATTTCGTGCGGTGCGCGGCAGGAATCCCACCATGGCCACCGTTCTCAATAAGCGGATTTTAAGTTGATTCCGCCGTCGCTTCATGCTAGGAAAGGTTCGAACGATGGTTATTTCAGAATAACAGAGGTTTTTACCAATTTTCCCAAATATTGCATTTCAATTCAGGCCAATAAATCGGTCCCGAATCAGTTGAAAAGGCTATGACGAGTCCATTTTCCTTCCATATGCGACTTCATTCAGGGCACATGATGCCGTCTTCGATCTTATTCATGGCAAGAAACTCCCGATTCGATTTTCCAAAATACCCTTTATCCGCAAACACCTTTTTAATAGGTTCCATCGGAGACCTTTTGTGCCTGCATTTATTTGTCCAATAGTCAGGAGAAAAAATTGAAAAGTACCGTCAGCTTTACAAAGTCCGCGCATTCATATTTGTGTTCCTTAATGCTTGGTTGGGTTTTCCTGGTTGTTATGATTTTGGCGGCGGGGCATCAGGCTATAGCCCAACCGGCAACAAAAGAAGCGGAAAATAACCCGCCGTCTTATACAATTGAAGGTGCGGTTCAAAACGCCGGTCGTTTTCCACTCGATAAGAATTTTCGTATTAAAAACGCTATTGAGGTATCCGGCGGTCTGACCAAAGACGCAGACCGGAAACGCTCGGAAATCATCCGTTTCAACAAGAGACAGAAAGCTTATTATACCATCTACTTCAAAGCTGACAGCGCCTTATCAGGCGATCCGACTGATAATTTTGTTCTGTTGGATAAAGACCGGATTATCATTCACACCATTCGGAATAAGATTGATCAGGGGCGCGCCGAAGCGAAAAAGATCAGGCAGGAAAATGTTTTCATTGCCGGCGAAATCGCAAATCCGGGATCGTATATTTATGCGGGGGAAATGACCGTTTGGGATCTTGTCCTCAAAGGCGGGGGCACTCTGAAAACGTCTTATCCGGAGCAGGCTGAAATATTGTCTGTCCTCTCCGGGGCGGGCAAGACATCCGGCACGGATCGTAAGTTTATCAATCTGAAGAAGGCGATGGAAGGCGATCCGGCGCACAACGTGCGGCTCCGTCCCCATGACCGGCTGGTGGTAAGGAGCATTCCGGAAGGGGCTAGGCCCTTGCAGACGGTTTGTGTATTCGGTGAAATCCGCCTGCCCGGGATCTATGCAATCACCAAAGGAGAGCGGCTGTCTTCCGTGATCAGACGCGCCGGCGGCTTCGGGCCCGACGCCTATCTGCGGGCAGCCGTTTTTGCAAGGGAGCGGGTACGGGAGCTTCAGCAGAGCAGCCTCGAAGAGATAGCCGCCCGGATCGAACGGGATTTGTCCGCGCAGAATCTTGTCATAGCCGGCAAGTGGAAAAGCGCCAAAGATGCCCCCAATCAGAAAACGGAAGCAGAAGCAAAAATGAAACTGCTCCGGCAGGTAAAAACCATCAGGGCCACCGGACGGATAACTGTTGCCATAATCGGCGAGGAGAAACTGAAGGGGAGTCCCCATGATATTGAACTGGAAAACGGAGACAGCCTGTATATTCCCCAAATGCCCGACATGGTCAATGTTCTGGGCGCCGTCAACGCCGAAGGATCGTATGACCACGAGGGCAAGTTGGCTTACCGGGATTATATCGCTATGGCGGGAGGCTATCTCCGGACCGCTGACGACACGGCCGTTTTTGTCATCAAGGCGGATGGTAGTACGCGAAGACTCGCTGCGCCTTTTTTTGAATGGAACAACAAGTGGAATCGCCTGGAAATCGGTGGTTCCAGCCGGGAAAGCCAGATAATCGATCCGGGCGATATCATTGTAGCACCCGAACGGATTGCCCGTCCCTCCTGGTTAAGGGATATCCACGGCATTACACAGACCCTGATGAACAATGGCATCATCGCGCCGCAAGCATTGCGATAGCATGGACTTACTTAAATCTTAAAACTTAAATCTTGGTTCTTTAAATCTTGAGCGTTGAATTTGTTGAAAATATTTGCTATACAGTTAATCGTAAATTTAAAGAGAGGTTCGAAAGACATAACATAATGTACTTAAAACCAAAATTTTTCAGCTATTTGCTTGTCCTGTTCCTGATCGTTGCCGTATTGCTGCCAATGGGCTGCGCCCGAAATCGGGGTCTGGTTGTCGGTACCGTTAAAGACATCACTGCAAAAGGGACAACGGAGCCGTTAAGAAATCCCGACGCCAAGAAAGCCAACAACGCTAAAGCCAAGAGTCCCATTGTTGAACAGGAAACGGTCACTATTCCGCCGCCCAAAGAGCCACCCCCATCCGTCGATTACGTTGTCGGCCCCAATGACACCATCATGGTTACTGTCAGCGGCCACCCTGAGTATTCCCCCGGTGGTCTTGTAGGCGTCAGTGCTTCCGGTACACATCGCGGAAGCCGCGTGGACGGCAGCGGCCATATCCAAATCCCGACACTTGGGCTGGTGCGGGTGGCCGGTCTGACGCTGCCCCAGATACGGGGTCATATACAGGGCCTGCTGATGCAATATTTGCAGGAGCCGTCCGTCGTGGTGGAGGTATCCGAGTATAAGAGCTATCCTCTGTATATTTTAGGACAATTTAAAAATACCGGCGTTTACTATATGGATCGTCCCTTCAATGTTCTTCAGGGACTGTCTATGGGCGGAGGGTACGATCTTGCTTCCGCCAACCCGAAAGCCGCCAGGATTATCCGGGAGAAAAAAGTATTGCCGGTGGATGTTTACGAATTACTCATGAGGGCCGATCAGAGTCAGAATATCTGGTTGAAACCGGGCGACACCATCTTCATGCCCGACAATAAAAATCAGGTGGTGTTTGTTTTCGGGGCGGGAAAAACCGGGATGACCATTCCGTTGCCGCCGTCCGGGCTTAATCTTTTGCAGGCCATTGCCATAGCCGGCTTTCAGGAAGTAGGCTATCATGCCCGGCGCGTGTTCCTCATCCGTTCCCTTTCACCTACCCGGGGGCAACTGATAGTGGTTGATGTTGACATGATCGTACAGGGCGACGCTCTTCCCATGGAACTTTGTGAAGGCGATGTCATTTATATACCCAAGAGCGCTATGACCAGCTGGAACGAAGCCATCAGCGAATTGTTGCCTACACTGCAAGCCTTTGGCGCGATTCTCTCACCGTTTGTCCAGCTAAAATACCTTTTCCCCTAACTTTTTTTGAAGGTACATAAAACTTAACTACTTAACTACTTAATTACTTAACTACTTAAAACTATTTTCTCAAGGACCTTATGACCACAACATCTACTGAACCCCCAACCTCCTCACCGCGTCCCCAAGAAGAGGACGAAATCAACCTCTTCAACTACATGGCCGTCATCCTGCGGCGTTGGAAGATCTTTGCCCTGGCTTTTTGTGTTGTCTTTATCGGTGTTGCCCTTTACACCTTTCTTATGAAGCCGGTTTATGAGGCCTCTTCCACCATTTACGTCAAGCAAGATAAAGGCAAGGGCAACCTCCTGGGTGAGCTTTCACTCAACACCAACAACCCCATTAACGCGGAGATTGAGATTTTCAAGTCGCGCACCAATGCGGAGAAAGTTGTTCAAAGGCTGCACCTTGACTGGCAGGTTGCGAAAAAGTCCGAAGGATTTACGTTCAAAATTCTTGAGTTTACATCCAATGCGATAAAACCGGTTTACCTGATCAAAATGACTGACACCGACAAGTTCGACGTGACAAATGACGACGGAGACCTGATTGCTCAGGGAAAAGCCGGCGGCCTCATCAGGAATAATGATTTCAGCCTTCTTTTGAACAACCTCCAGGGGAAAACAGGCGACAGTTTCCAACTGACGCTCTTGCCATTTATTAACGTCGTTGAAAATTTACAAAATGGCGTCAAGGCAGTTGAACAGGGTCGGCAGACCAGCATCATCCGGGCTTCTTACAGCAGTACCGACCCCGTCCTGGCGCGAGATCTCGTCAACGCCCTTGTCCAGGCCTACCTCGATCAGGCCGTTGTTTTCAAAACCGAAGAGGCCAGTCGGACCGTCTCTTTCATCGATCAACAGATCCGTGGATTGAGCGGCGAACTGGATATTTCGGAGAAGAACCTTCAATCTTACAAGAGCACAGCCGGAGTGATCAAGCTCGACGGCGAGGCCCAGACGCTGATCGATAAGCTCTCGGAAATGGAAAAGAGCCGGACCGAAGTTATCCTCCAGAAGAAGCAGTTGGAATTTGCCCGCGATGCATTGAAGAAAGCCATTCAGAGAGGAGTCGTCTATTCGCCGGGAATCATGAAGAGTGATCCGCTGGTGGCAGGTCTTGCCGCAAAGCTCTCGGAACTGGAAATACAGAAGAAAGCGCTGATGACCGAATATACCGAGGCGCATCAGATGGTGAAGACCGTCCAGAGTCAAATCGATGAAGTGCAGAAAAAAATACTGGCTGTCTATGAGACCGGTCTGTCCAATCTTACCACACAGGAGGGGGCAGTTTCCCGGCAGTTGTTCCTTTACGATGAGCAAATGCGGACGCTCCCCGCGTTAGAGCGCGACCTGGCGCGACTCACCCGGATCTCCAAGGTCAACGCCGACATCTATACTTTCCTCCTCCAGAAGCATGAGGAGGCGCGTATTGCCAAGGCCTCCACCAGCAGCAACATCGATATTGTCGATCCGGCCATCACACCCAGTCGGCCGATCAAGCCCAAAATTGCAACGAACCTCCTCCTGGGTCTGATCATCGGCCTGGTGCTGGGAATCGGTTTGGCCTTTTTCCAGGAATACCTCGACGACACCATCAAGAACGCCGACGAGGCCAAGCGGGCCATGGGCCTCCCGCTGCTTGCCGCCATTCCCCACATCCCCAGTCGTGAGCCAAAGCTCAATGGCAGTAATGGCAGTGTACCGGACACGGGGCAGCTGATCACACAGCTCGAGCCGAAGTCCGTGGTTGCCGAAGCGCTCCGCTCGCTGCGCACCAGCCTTCATTTTTCGGCCATCAACCGGGAGAAGAAGATCATGCTGTTTACCAGCTCGTTTCCGGGCGAGGGAAAGAGCATCATCTCCGCCAATCTGGCGGCCATTATTTCCCAGACCGGCGCGCGGGTGCTCATTGTCGATTGCGATCTGCGGCGTTCCTCCCTTCATAATAAATTCGGCCAAAGCAAAGCCCCGGGGTTGAGCGAGCTTTTGACCGGGGACATTACCTTTGAGGAGGCCAAACATGGCACGGGTACTCCCGGCCTTGACCTGATCACCGCCGGAACGACCCCGCCCAACCCGTCGGAACTCCTTGGCTCAGAAGCGATGCGCCGGTTTCTGCTGACCCAGCGGGAGCATTACGACTACATCATCATCGACGCCCCACCGGTTTTGGCCGTCACTGACGCGCCCGTTCTGACCACGGTTGCGGACATCGTCATTCTGATCATGGAGGCAGGGCGGGTGCCTATCAAAGCAGCCCTGCATATGCGGGAAACCCTTGCCACCCTCCAGGCCCCGGTTGCGGGTCTGGTGATGAACGATAAGACCGGCAGAGGCGAAAGTTACGGCTACTACGGCGGCCGGTACTACCGTTACGGCAAGGGGAAAAGCTATGGCTATGGCTATGGCTATTACTCTGACGACGACAAATCAAAACACCACAAGAAAGTATATTGGTGGACAAAGATTATCCCATCCAGTCTGCAAAAGAAGTTGGAAAAATATTTTTAATCCCGCTGTTGCGGGACGAGCGTTAATTCGCCGCAGCTTGCTGCGATATAATGACGTTCATTTCATACCTCGACAGCTTGCTGCGAGGTGGTTGATTAAAAAAGTTTTAGGTTTTACGTCTTCTGCAAAACTTAAACCGTAAAACTGATATGTAAAGAAGGTGGCGAAATGGGCAGTAGTTTCAATTATACAAATGAAAAAGCCCCATGTGCCATAGCCTATTGCCATCGAATATTAGCTACTTAACCATTAACTACTTATAACTGGTTGTTTTCTTGATCGACTTTCACTGCCACCTTCTTCCCAACATAGACGACGGGCCTGCCCACATCGACGATTCCGTGGCGATGGCAGCGGCTTTGCGTTATGCCGGCTACACAACTATCTACTGTACACCCCACCTGATCAAAGGCTCTTTCGAAGCGGATACGCAGACCGTAAGATATTCCGCTTCTATTTTACAGACAAGGCTGAATGCAGAAAATATCGATATTGAAATCCTTCCCGGCCGTGAATATTATCTGGATGAATTTGTTGGCAACTATCTGAAAAACCCCTTACCCCTTGGCCAAACACGTTACATTATGATCGAGATTCCCAGCCACACATCAATCGAATTCGTCAAAGAAACCTGCTTTCGGATCAAGTGCAGCGGCTTTGTCCCGATGATTGCCCATCCGGAGCGGTGCAGCCTTTTTACCATGCCGCAAAAACATGCATCATCGTGGTTCCGGTTCCCCAATCCGAAACAGAGCGCTTCAGGCTCAAAACCGGACGATCCTGTCCTTTTAGATTATCTGAAAGATATTGGTTGTGCCTTTCAGGGCAACCTTGGCAGTTTTGAAGCCTGGTATGGCCAGGAAGTGCAACAGACGGCGAACTATCTCAAGAAGAAGGGAGTATTCACGCATTTCGGCACTGATGCCCATTCCCTCCGCTGCATTGCTCATTTGCCGCGCAACATACTTCCATCTGTGACGACAAGCTTGCTGGCTTTATGAAATACGTGAAAAGAGACAAGGAAACTGGATATTCATCTTATGCTTATTATGCCTCAGCCAGCTCCCGAAAAGTATCCGCAGGTCAAAGCGATCACGGATGCCGAGCGCATCAACATGGTGAAAGAAATTTTCTCCACGATCACCGGCAAATATGATTTCTTAAATCGCTTTTTAAGCCTGCGGCGCGATGTGGCCTGGCGCAACTTTGCCGCCCAAAAAATGCGTTTTTTTCAGACTACCCGCTATCTCGATGTCGCCTGCGGCACGGGCGATCTGTCGGTTGCGGCAGCCGTTAAACATCCGCAAATTTCTGTAACCGGCCTCGATTTTGTGCCGGAAATGGTCGAAGCGGCAAAAAATAAAGTTCTCAAGAAAAGCCTGGGCGACCGTATTCAAATCATCCAGGGCGACGCGCTCAATCTGCCTTTTGAGGACAGCAGCTTCGATGTCGCCGGCATTGCCTTTGGCATCCGCAACATTCCCGATCGGCTCCGCGCACTTTCCGAAATGGTGCGGGTGACCGCTCCCGGCGGACAGGTGATGATTTTGGAAATGACGTTTGTGCAGAACCGGTTCTTTAAATGGGTTTACTATGTCTATTTGAATTATTTGCTGCCGGCATTTGCAAAAATATTTTCAAAGAATCCTGCCGCATACTATTATCTTGCCGACTCGATCATGAACTTCCCCTCCCCCGATGAATTCGCAAAGATCATGCAGGAAGCGGGCATGGTTAACGTGGAAAAATATCCGCTGACCTTCGGCATCACCTGGCTGCACATTGGAAAGAAGCCTATTTCGTAGTTACTACCCACACCCCTTGCCAATTTTTCGGCGGATCGGCGATCAGTTCGTCGCATTTGGCGACATAGGCTTTCGCCACGGCATCTTCGCCTGTCAGGACGGAAAATAATTCCCGGGCCTGGGCAAAGTCGCCCTGGTAGAACAAAGCCAGCGCTTCAGCAAATTGTGCCATGATCTTTTGTTTCTGCGCATCGATGCTTTCTGCCAACATCGGTTCGTAAACAACCACCGGCTCTTTGCGGCCCACCACCGCCACCCGCGAAATTTCCCGCACCGGAAAAGCGCCGGCCATCTGTTCCACTGTGGCTTGTGAAAGCAGGGTATAGCTGCCGAACTGCTTATTGATGCCTTCCAGTCGCGCCGCCAGATTCACCGCATCGCCGATCATCGTATAATCAAACCGGGAATGGGAACCCATGTTGCCGACCACGGCGTAGCCGGTATTGACGCCGATGCGCATTTTCAAATCCCTTCCCAGACTTTCCCGAAGGGCAGGACGCATCAGGGCAAGCTTCGCCTGACAGTTCAGCACGGCACGGACACAGCGGACAGCGTGATCAGGCTGGGAAATAGGCGCATTCCAGAAGGCGATGATTGCATCCCCTTCATACTTGTCCACGGTGCCGCCTTCTTCATGGATGATGTCCGTCATGGCCGTGAGATAAATATTCAGCAGATTGGTGAGCGCTTCCGGTTCAAGACCCTCCGATATGCTCGTAAAGCCCTCCAGGTCGGAGAAAAAAATAGAGAGCATCCGCCGCTCACCGCCCAGTTTCAGCCGTTCGGGATTTTGGATAAGCTGTTCAATCACAGCGGGGCTCAGGTACTGCTTGAAAGCGCTTTTGATGTAATTTTTCTGCCGTCCCTCGGTTGTGTAATAAATAAGTCCCGCGCTGAAAAGGGTCACGGCAACACCCGCCTCCTGAACCACCAGCGGCAGCCAGAAGCCCAACCGGTACGCGATCAGACAAAGGACAACCGGCGCCGAGATAAAGAACGCATAAACCAGGACGCTTTTAAAAATACCGGAAACCCAAGACGTTGCCATACCGGCAAGAAGAACAATGATCAGGGTGATGACAACAACAAGAGCCGGGGGGACGGGCCGGATAAAATCGTTGGCCAGCAGGTTGTCGAGCATCGTGGCGGAAATTTCCACGCCGGGATAAACGCCGGAAACAGGCGTGGGACGAAGATCAAATAGGCCGGGAGCGGAAAAACCGAAAAAGACGTAGGCGTCCTTGAACTCTTCCAGATTCTTGATAACAGATGGCTCTCCATTTTGGAGACGCAGTTCACTTTGAATGACCGACGCGGCGCTATACGCTTTATGGGTTCCCGACGGGCCGCGGAAATTAAGAATGGCCTTGCCTGCAGCATCGATAGGAACTACCCTATCGCCCAGCATGAAGCTTCCCGGATAAATTTTCAAAGACGTATCCGGTTTTGCAATCCAATAACTCGCCAGAGCAAGCGACGGTAAAATCCTGCCGTCAAATACTTCAAAAAGCGCCGTCCGTCGATAGACGCTGTCTGCGTCCGGATTCAGATGAACATTGGCCAGAAGGCCTGCGGCGGCGGATATCTCCACCACAGGAAATGAAGCTCGGAGAAAGGCGTCATGTCCGGTGTCAGCAAGCCACCAGTCAAGTCCCTGAACATTCAAGGCCGGCTCGGGAGCAAAAGCAGGCCAGCCTTTTTCACTGCCCGCTGTCTTGCTGAGAAAGACAGCGCCCACAAAAGATTTAAAACCTTTCATTTCGGATGCAAAAGCCTGATCGTCCGCCACGCCGTATTTGGAGGGTTCCGTAAAGAGCACATCAAAGGCCAGAGACTTTGCGCCCGCACGCTTGCAAAACTGGATAATTGTCGAGTAAACTTCGCGCGGCCATGGCCAGGACAGGCCGTTTTCGTCTTTGGCCCAGTCCAAACTGTTTTGATCGAGCAGGATCAAACGGATTTTGGGCGTGGCAGGCGACGGTGTTGCCAGGATGTTGACTCGCCAGTCCCAGGTCTTCGCCTCCCAGCGATCCAGAAAGCCCGGCAGGAAAAAAATCAGTGCGATCAAAACGCCGATCAGCCCCGCCAGCACACCCTGCCAAAGCTTTGACTTGCCGCCCCGGAATTTATTTTTGAAGTCCATGGTTTCAACCTGGTAAAACAAAAAAGTGACATCCCTAGAACAGATGGCCCACGGCTTTGGTAAATCTCTCTTTGCGGACGGCCGGCGTCTCAGCGACGGCAAGCGACTTTCCACTTGCCTTCAACTCGGCAATCCGGCTCTGCGGCGAAGGATGCGTCCTGGCAAAATCGGATCCGCCCGGTTTCATTTGCCTGGCCATGACGCCCAGCATATCGGTCAGCGCGCCGGGATTGTAACCCATCCGCTGAAGGATGGACAACGCTGCCGCATCGGCCTGATATTCAGAAGAACGGGAATAGCCTTTGTTGATCATCGTGTTGGTAATATCGGAAATAACACCCCCGAAAGCCTGAGTCAACTGTGCGACTTCCTGGGACCCGAACGACTTGGCCCCTTCCTGTGCCAGAATCG
>CAYGNV010000037.1:0-4869 GCA_964351355.1 uncultured Smithella sp. | reverse complement strand
AACTGTGCGACTTCCTGGGACCCGAACGACTTGGCCCCTTCCTGTGCCAGAATCGAAAGCGCCTCCGTCATCCGGGCTTGCTCGATGGCCTTCATGCCGTGCCTTAACTGAACATGGCCGATCTCATGCGCTAAAACAGCGGCCAGCGCGTCTTCCGTCCGGCAGCAGCGTATCAGACCGCGGGTAATAAAGATGTGGCCGCCCGGTGTGGCAAAGGCATTGATATCGTCGGAATCCAAAACGAGAAAATGATACCCGCTAAACAGTTCAGGCATATCCGACGCCTGGGCCAGTGTCTGACCGAGCACATTGAGATAGGCATTGACTTTTGCATCCGCTAAAGCCGGATACTTTCCCAGAACCACCACGCCGACGGTTCGTCCGATATAGTATTCCTGTTCCGGCGTAAAATCTTCCAGGCTCTTCGACACGGCCGCAGTGCTCTTGCGTATGGCCTGCCCCTGAGACTTGCTGATCGTGCCGGTGGCTTCGCCAACCGTCGTCGCCACCGTTGTCGCCGTTTCCACAGCCGCGCAACCCATCAGGGTCATTAAAGTGAGCAGGATAAACCCCGTTTGCCAAAAGTGTTGCTTCATGGCCTGCCTCCTTCCCCGCCAGGCGTCAGACGACCGCCGGATATAAAATCTTCCATTTGTTCCTGAGACACCTTCATGGCTTCCATCTTATTGATCCATGTGTAGTCAAGATTTTTGTTGCTTTTGCGATATTGGGCTTCCACCTCTTCGCTGAAGCCCTTGCCTGCGAGCGCGATTTCATCGCGGGTGACGGAAGTCCCCACACTGCTCTGCCCGGCCCTCAGGGCTATTCTTTTACTGGTCAGGGCTGTATCGTGCATCCATCCCTGATTTTTCCCGCCGTCCAGTGACACTCTTTTCCAGGCGCCCCGCTCTTCCAATACCGTCACCGGACTACCGTAAGTTGTCCTGGCTACGACTTTGCCCAAATGCGACGGCGTGGCTCGCAGCTGGCTTTCTTTAACCTGAACATTCATGGTTTTTTGCGCGACGGCGGTCGAGCCAAACCATAAAGAGCCAAGCAGTATGAGGCAAACGATCGTGAATAGATAACGAAACATTTGACCCTCCTTTCCATAACAAGTTATCGTATGATGCAAATGATTGAAAACTATCGTTCGTTTGTCAAGAAAAAAGACTGGCGCGTGTAAACATAACCAAGGCAAAGAATTGTATGGCTGATCATCTAAAAATCGCCGCTGATTTTTCTGCTGCGAAGTTCCGCAATTTTTCCTTTGTTCCAGCCGGAGATTTTACTGTAATATTTGGTGAGCCGGGCGATGCCTTCAACATCGGCCGAGCCGCAGAAGCCGCAGCTTTCAGTCAGACCCGGCGCGGTTTTTCCGCAGGAAAGACACGACGTAAATTCCGGTGTAAAATCAATCTGACGGTTGACGGACTGGTCAAAGATGTTGCGCAAAAACCGAACAAGCGCATCCGGGCCGGGATTGGCGTTGCCCAATTGCAGATGTGTAATGACTTCTCCCGCCAGGTATGGATGGAATTTCCCCTCTTCAATGACCCTTTGCAGAGGCGCGATATCCGCCGCGGCATGGAGATGCGTGGAGTTCGTATAGTAGATGGACCCTTCGGCGATATCGCCTTGGACAAAATGTCCGGCGGCAGGCGAGTGATATTTCAGATCAAGCCTCGCAAAGCGATACGCCGTGGTTTCCGCCGGCGACTGCTCCAGAACAAACGTCATCCCCAGTTCCGAACCCAACTGCTCGGCCTCACGCCGCATAAAGGCGACGATCCGCAAGCCAAAATCCATGGCTTCCGGCGACGCATGCAACGGCCCGCCCTGAAAAATCATAGCCAGTTCGTTGAGACCGACAAGACCGATGATATAGCAGGCGCGGTTCATCCTTAAAAAAGGACAGCCGTCGGCGTTCATCGCCAGCACCGCCAACGGCCCCTGCTCGGCATAAGATAAAAGTTTTTCCAGAAAGTCTTTTTTCTGGATGTGCGCCCGGGCGGCCGTTTTCATTAATTCCTTTAAACTGCCAAAGAGTTTTTCTTCATCGCCTTCGGCCTTATAGCCCAGGCGCGGCAGATTCAACGTCACGCTTTGCACGGCCGCCCGGCGCAAAAGCCAGGGCTTGGTAAGTTCCCCCCTGGCGGACGCCTCCTCCAGAAAAACGCTGCTGAAACAACCGGCCGTCAGCGCGTCGGGGCTGCGGTCGAATACAAAACAGGTGTTGCCCTGAGAGCCCGCCACAGCGCAGGCCTGGCGCAGTAGATCATGAGCGGCGGACTCGCGGAAGAACGCTTCGGTAATATGGAGAAGCGGCCGGGGCAGAATAAAGGGCCTGCCCGTCGCATCGCCTTTTTGAAAAACCTCAAAAATCGCCCGGGCAAGGCGCTGCGCCTCCGGCGTGTAATCACGATAGGTTTTGCCGGTGGGAATTCCCGCCGGCCCGATGGCGGGAAGGTCCGCCCAAATCGCCGGCAGATCATAATAAAGATGAATATCCGTGTAGAGCGCCTGGCCGCCGCGCGTGGCGGAAAGCTGCGAAAATTCATAGACGAGCATCTGCGCAAACTGGCGGATTTCCTTGTCGCTCTTGCCGCATAAATACGGCGCAAAAGAAATGTTGAGCGCATCCCAGCTGATCGTGCCGGTAAAGTGCCCCTGCAGGATGGCGCTGAAGCGCACCATGTGCGCCAGCAACACCTCGGCGTGCTTGGCAGGTTTGGCGGAATTGATCGCGTGCGGCAGCTTCAACCCGAAAAGTTTCAGATATTCCAGCGACTGGCAGCAGCTGTAGGGACGGTCGATATACCCCAATCCGTGGATGTGCAGATCGCCCGCCGTGTGCGCTTCCCCAACGTCGATGGAAAAAACGTCGTGGAGCGAAAATTCCTTTTTAATGCCTTCGGCAAAAAGCAGATTGGTGCCTTCCGGTGAATGAGGCGTATTGGCGTTTTCCTTGTTCTGATGCAAAATAAGCTGGCGGACATCGTAGAGGGGAAATCCCAGGCGGCCGTGCAGACGGCGCTCCTTTTCCAGGCCCCGCTCAATGAGCTTGGCGTTCACCAGCTCGCGCACCAGCGAGGTCGTCAAAAGGCCGATGCCGGAGGCGATAATCTGTTTTTCGACGTCCTTGGAAATTTCCGCCGCCAGCAGATAATCAATGCCCGCTTCGCGCAGCAGAGCGTCCACAATACGCTGGCGGTTCCACGGCGCGATCTCCTCGCCGGACGTGCGGATGAATAAAGTCAAATCGGTGGTTTCGGATTGATCAGCCATATTAAACGTTCGTCGGAATGGATTTGCCCATATGACCCAGCGCCGCCTCCGCCGCCCGGGCCAGCTCCTCATCATGATCATGATTGAGCGCAAACACGCGGAAATGCCGGACACGCGCGGGAATAAAGCGATATATTTCGCCCAGCGGCTCGGAAGATGTCAATCCCGTCACCGGATTAAAAATATTAATCTGCTTGCCCGGCTCAGCAATTGGATTCAGAGGACGAGGGTCCTGCGTGGCCACATCCACGCGGAAAGCAAGTTTGCGCAGTTTAGCCGGCAAACATTCCCTGATCTTCGCTTCATAGTTTCCGACGCCGACAAATTCCGTGCCGCGCTGCATGTGATCGATGGAGATTTCGGCGGCAAAAGACATTTTCCATTTCAGTTCGCGGGCGTGAATTTTCTGCCATTCCAGCGCCAGTTTGCGTTTGCGCGCGTCTTTGACGGAAAGCCAGCCCTGCACTTCGCTGAATAATGACCACTCGTCGCAGCGCAGATAGGCGTCGAGATTCTTCACCGGACTTTCCGGATAGATGAGCCGGAGCGTGTCAGAGAAAATTTCCTGCAAGTGCAAATCCAGCGCGCGTGTGGTGCGGTGAAAATACACATTACTGTATAGATTCAAGCGGGCGTTGAGAAAACGCCTGAGCGCCGAGATGCCGGACTGATGAAGGGCCAGGCCGTCTTTTGTGAAAAATGTATAGTAGCGCAGACGCGGCATATCCACCATGTCCAGAGAAAAGCCCGTCATATAGGCGTCGCGCTGGACGTAGTCGAGATTATCAACCGTGTAAATGCCGGAGAACAACTGCCTGAGCCAGTGAAGCCAGCGCGGCTGTTTTTCTTCACGGCGGAGGTCGGGCATTTTGATGAGATAGGCGACCTGCTGCGGGTCTAATCTTTCCCCGCGGGCAAAGGCGCCCGACGGGCCTCGCGAAATTCGCGAAATGACCCCGCCCAGTTTTTTGACAATGATCTGTCGGCCGATATCTTCATGGGTCAGCCCCCAGGCCGAGAGATAATGTTCATCAAAAAAATGGCCGAACGGGCCGTGTCCCACGTCATGGAGCAGTCCCGCAAGACGAAGCAATTCTTCCACATAATTCATCGACGGCGTGTCCTTACAGACGTCCTTGAGGCTGGGATACAAGTGACGGGCGAATTCTCCCGCGACATGCATCGTTCCCAGCGAGTGCTGAAAACGGGTATGTTCCGCCGCAGGATATACCCAGCGGGCGCTCTGGAGCTGATAAATGCGTCTGAGCCTCTGCATCCAGGGAGAATCAAGAATGTCCTTTTCCGTCTTTTCCGCGGGCCCGTTATCATGCGGCACTGTAAAGAAAGCGTAGGCGTGAATCGGATCGGCAATTAAAGCCATCCCGGCGTAGGCATTCGTGGGAAAATCAGTCTTTTTCATGGCGGTTTATTTACAATATTATATCTAAAATATCAATTCTAATAATTGTTTCATGACAAACGCATTGACAGATTTCTTCAATATGGTAACAAAATAATCGCATTGATTAACACTACAACGCCGGTTACTTGACAGTTGATTGATCATGGTGTATGCTCCTG
>CAYGNV010000036.1:15286-16973 GCA_964351355.1 uncultured Smithella sp. | reverse complement strand
AGGGGCGAATGATGGGATTGTCCACCCAGTTTTTCACCAGTTCTCCCATCAGATAGATTTTAAAATTCATCTTACGTAAACTTTCTTCGTACTGCTCGGGCGTTTTAAGGGCCATGTTGTTTCCTCCCAATTGTCAAGTAATAATCATACTCTTAAATCTTATGTTTTTCTCGTTTCATTCAAAACGATATCGCCAACTCAGTTCATCAAACCCATTACTCCGGCTACTTTTTGGATACCTTCCTCTTTAAATCTCAAGGCGTATTCAGCCAAGTTTTCCTATTTTCTCCAGCTCATCGGCCACATAAACCAAACCCAGATCCTCAAGAATCGCTCTCTCGGGAAAGCTGCTGAATTTGTTCCAGCCATGCAGATCGTAGTAATCATCCAGCATTTCATTGTATTTTCCCTCATCCAGTTTCCAACCAGCAAGATTCCCTGAAGGAATGGGTTCCTGGATGTCCCTGGGCGTGGGCATGTCGTGCCTGCGGTCAAAGTTTGTGAACCGCAGATTAAAGGCTTTCTCCAAGTTTAATTGCCTCATGGCGATGCGCTTCAGATCCGACACCTTGGTGTCCCAGCCCGTGGCTGCCGAGTACAACTCGGCCATCTGGGGCAGATCGATCTGATCCAGGTCCCAGCAGGTGGTGCTGTAAAGGCAGACACCCAGCGAGTTGGCGATCCGGGAGAGGGTCTCCATGTACATAACGATGCGGGCCTTCCCGGAGTAGTCAAGAGGCCTGTCCACATTATCCTCTCCATAGATTCTTGCGGCCTTCTCCCGGTCCAACTCTCCGACGGTCTCGATCACGATGGCGCCCGTGGTGTGCCCACCCCCACGAGTAGATGTGGCCGTTCCCAGAAGCCAGCCGTTGGAACCCCGGCACTGCTCATAGAGATCCTGGCCCTTGATATTCATGGCATAATAGCTGCTGTCCCGGCCCAGGATATCAGACGCACGCTTGCAGCCCTCGGCCAGGATGTTTCCGAAACCCCGGCGATAAGCGATCTTTTCGATCAGATCGAGCGCCGCTTTCTCATCCCCCCAGACGAGGGGTTGGCCATCTGTGTCCTTCTCGCTTAAGATACCCCTCTGATAGCATTCCATCGCCCAGCCGATGGCGCCGCCCGCGGCATCCACATCCAGGCCCATTTGATCACACAAGGCGTTGGCCTTAAAAAGGAAAGTGGGTTCCGAAATCGCCAACCGGGTCTGCAGAGTGCCCATGGCCTCGTGCTGACAGGACTCCGTCTGGAGACCCGCATAGGGACCTTCGGTGATGTGGAGGTGACGACCGCAGCCAATCACACATCCCGGAAAGCTCTGGCGGGAGACTTCGTACTTCTCGATGGTTTTTCGGGGATCGATCGCCTGAAGCATGTCCTCGGGAATAGCGCATTCCTGGAAGTTCCGATAAGGCAACCCGCACACCTCCTGTTTCCTGGACAGGCAGGACAGAGTACCGTACTTACGAAAATTGTCCTTGCTCTTCGTCTTGTCAAACATCCGCCGGACTGCGGCAACCGTGGCCATAAACGCCTCTGGTCTGGCTACCTTGACGGAACCGGTCCCCCGCGCCACAAGGGCCTTGAGGTTCTTGGAGCCCATCACGGCTCCGAGTCCGCATCTCCCGAAGGCTCTTCCTTTATCCTGGATGATACAGGCGCCGCGAACCAGATTTTCACC
>CAYGNV010000036.1:12484-15186 GCA_964351355.1 uncultured Smithella sp. | reverse complement strand
CGAAGGCTCTTCCTTTATCCTGGATGATACAGGCGCCGCGAACCAGATTTTCACCAGCCGGTCCGATCGAAACAATATGGAGATTCCTGTCGTCTAGCTCCTCCCGGATTCTGTCGAGGGTTTCCCATGTGGTCGCTCCCCAGAGCCGGGAGGCATCGCGAAGCTCTACCATGTCGTTCTCGATCCACAGGTACACGGGCCTGGGGGCCCGGCCCTCCAAAACCACGGTGTCATAACCTGCATACTTGAGTTGGCCGCCCACATAACTGTCGCTGCATCCGCTCGCCCAGCCACCAGTCATGGGGCCCAGGCTGCTGGCGTTCATTTTGCACGCCCCCGGCGCCGGCGTTCCCTGCAGGGCTCCTGCGCCAAAAATCAGCAGGTTTGCCGGATCGTATGGGGTCACCCAGGGTCGCAATTCATCATAAAGAATCTTGATGGCAATCCCCGACGCGCCCATCCATTCCCTGGCATAAAGGGAGGTCGCTTCCGTGCGCACCTCCCCACTCGTCAGATTCACCCGGAGGATCTTTCCGCCATAGGAGAAAGGGGGACTTTCTTTCATGAACAAGATCCTCCGGATTTGCTTGCTTTATGGAAGGACGGCCCGGACGCGGCAAACATCTTGAGGATGCCCGCCAGATCGTCTTCTTCACGACAAACCTGCAGACATAAAGGCTGGTCCAGTTCCTGGCATCTGTCACACGCAAATCCCCCGGTTGATTTCTCCTCAAGCAACAGGACGATAAATCCTGCTTCATTCTCTTTTTCCAGGATCTTGATACTCGACAGGGAGGGGTTGTACTCCCCGGTGTGGTGAAAGGAACAGACCATCTCACAGGTTCTGCATCCGCCGCAGCTCGGCATGTCTTGTTTCATGGGCAGTCCTCAGGCTCGGGGAAGTCAGGTTATTGGCAGTCTCTCGCTCAGGTAAGCGATTTTGGCCGACTCTTCAACGAGTTCAGCCAGATTTTGAGCCTCGACAAGATTCGTTCCGGCCGCCAGAATGCCGTGGCCGGCAAGCAAGACGACCTTCACTATAGGATTGGAGAAAGTCTCCCCGACTAAAGAGGCCAGAAACTCGCTTCCTTCCGCGCCGCGCGGAATAATAGGGATCATCCCCAGGATTCTCTCGGCATGGACCGTCAGCAACGGGATCGTCCTTTCACGCACTGCGTAGGCTGTTGCATAGGGCGGGTGATAGTGGACGACTCCTCCGACATCCGTTCGTGCACGATAGACGCTCAGATGAGTTCCGATCTCCTTGGTGGGTTTGCCGCCCCCTTCCACAGTTTCTCCCGAGGCGTCCGTGACGAGGAGGTTTTGTTCAGTGAGATCGTAGAGGGAAATGCCACTCGGTTTGACCAGAAAAAGATCTTCCCGGAGCCTCATGCTCAGATTGCCCCCCGTGGAAACCTGCATGCCCATTTCGACGGTCCTGCGGCACACCCGGAGGAATTTTTTTCTCTGCTCAGGCCAGGAAATCATGTTGAATCCTTTATGGGTAAACATTTTTTACCGGACACGCCTTCACCATGACCGGTCAGGATGTGATCCGCGCGTGCAAAGATCGCCTCCATACTGCTGAACATCTCGAAGACGTTGACATAGCGTCCCATGGGTGTGAAGGGGAGGTTACGGTGTTGGTCGGGTTTCATGTTTTCGTCAGCAAAAACAGCGTCCCCTGCTATCACGTAGGTTCCCTGATCGGTCTTGATCGCAACCGATTGGTGGCCGGGGCAATGACCCGGGGTGGGGAACAGAGTGATGAAATCGTTGTACTTAAACTCCCCGTCCACAACCTGAAATTCTACGCCCTCAAAAGGCGAGACCACGCCCAGCTTTCCGGATTCGTAGGATTTGTAGTACAGGATATGGGGATTGTGCGCAAAAGCGAGTTCCTTTGAATGCACATAAAAACGGGCATTGGAGAATAGCTTCATGTTGGAGCAGTGGTCCCAGTGGAGATGGGTAAAGAAGATCGCCTGGATTTCATCCACCTTCACGCCTAGTTTTCCGAGTTGTTCGTCAATACGAAAACCCTCCGGTTGATAGGAACCGGGATGATGCCAGTCGGCTGTCTTTGTTTCGCTCATGCCGGTATCCACCAGGAGCTTTTCTTTCCCATTCGTAACGAGAAACGCCCAAGTCGGAATCTCTACTTCTACGCCATATCCTTTCCCCGGCGTAATGTATGCTCCCTTGTCCAGGCGGATAAATCCCGTGTTCAACGGATAGATGCGTATGTCCATAAGAAATCCCTCATTTCAAACGATTATTTTTCCCCAGCATGTCCATCATCACGATTACCGCCTCCCTGACGAAGGCATCGTCGTTGATATGGGCATCCCTTTCCAGAACCTCAATATCTTGCCTCAGTCCCTTCCTCAAGGCACGGGTGAATTCCCTGTCGGTTGCCGGGTCATAGAAGGGTTTCCCTTCGGCATTGGGCTCTGAAAAACCGCGGAGGGGGATCATGATCTTGACGGGGCCAATTGCTCGATTGATCTTATTCACCAGGAAATTGGCCGCCTTGACCATTTCAGCGGACGTGGCCCGAAACAGAGTGATGTTTCGGTTGTGGATGATGTGTTTCCTTTTCTTCCATCGTGGTGGAAGATCCTGATAGCTGCCTTTGCAGATATAGTCAATGGCGCCCGGGGCCAGAATCCAGGGTATGGCCAGCCGGGACAAGCTGTCCA
>CAYGNV010000036.1:3171-12384 GCA_964351355.1 uncultured Smithella sp. | reverse complement strand
TCAATGGCGCCCGGGGCCAGAATCCAGGGTATGGCCAGCCGGGACAAGCTGTCCAGACGTCCCTTGCCCGACGCAAAAACACCGCCGCCCACCTCGTCGACCACCTCATGGGTCGTCCAATCCATGACCCCGTCAAAATACCCGGCCTCGACCATCTCCTCCATAACACGCCCGCCGGTGCCTGTTGCGTGGAAGAGGATCATCTCAAACCCCTTTTTCGTGAGGAGGCTTTTCATCTTCATGAGACCCGGCGTTACCACTCCAAAGGCGGTGGCTCCGATAACCTTGCTTTTCCCTTTGACAATAGGTCTGTTAGCCTTAACCATGCCGAGCAAGGCATGGACCGCGTTTTCCAGAATTCGGACAAACACATAGTTGAGACCGAAAACATCGGTCACGGACGGAAAAACGGCAATATCCTTAGTACGCAGAAAGGGTCCAAGGTCTCCCGAGGCGATGGTGCTTACCATGACTTTAGGGAACCCCAGAGGAAGGGGCTGCATGGCTGCTGTTCCTATCGCGGTGCCCTGCCCGCCGCCGACAGCGATCACGCCATGAATTTTGCCTTCTGTGTAAAGTTCGGAAACCCAGGCCGTCAAACCGTCCGTCATGGCCTGGATGATCCTGCCCTTGTCGCGAGTCGCAACCAGTTGATTCAGATCATGGCCCGCCTTGCGCGCCACCTCTTTGCGGGGGATATCACCGCGGGTCAGCGGCCGGCCCAGGGGACCGGGATCAATGAGGATAGCGTTGCACCCATTGTGCTGCACCAGATCTCTGATGAAAAGGCATTCCTCACCCTTGGTATCGAGGGTGCCGATAATCAGGATTGTTTTTAAATCTTTACTCCCAGACACCTTACAACCTCATCCATCTGGCAACTTAATTCGTCCAGGCTGCCGCCCATGCGAATCCGGCCTTTCTCCATAATATACGCTCTTTGATTGCTGCTCAGGCGCATGGCAATCTCCATATGCTGTTCCACGAGCAGGATCGTCCTGCCGTCTTTTTGGAGCTGCTTGATGATTTCCATGATCTCATGCACAATCTTGGGCGCCAGACCTTCGCTGGGTTCGTCGATGAGCATCAGTTTCGGTCGGCCCATGAGCGCTCTCGCGATGGTCAGCATTTGCTGCTCGCCGCCGGAAAGGTTCCCCCCCAGATGCTTCACCCGTTCCTTGAGGCGGGGAAAGTAGTCAAAGGCCATTTTCAGGAGGGCATCCCGCTCATCGGTTTTGCTGTGCATCAGGGAGCCCAGCTTGAGGTTTTCCAGTACGGTCAAATTGGGAATGATCCGCCGGTCTTCCGGGATCAGGGAAATGCCCTTACGGGAGATTTTGTGGGGCGGCAGGCCTGCAATGTTGTCTTCCATGAAAAACACTTTGCCGGCCTTCGGAGGCTGAAGCCCCATGATTGTTTTCATTGTAGTGGTTTTCCCGACGCCGTTTCGCCCCAAAAGAACCACGATCTCGCCTTCTTTGACCTCCAGGGAAACACCCTGCAGAATATGGCTGTAACCATAATACGTATTCACGTCTTCCAATCGAAGCATACTCACACCTTTACCCGAGATAGACTCGCTGTACCTCTTCATTATCGCTGACCTCGCGGGGTGTTCCCTCCGCGAGAGTTCTTCCCTCGTTCATCACCAGGATTTCCTCGGATATGCTCATCACCACACTCATATCGTGTTCAACCAGGACGATGCTGAGTCCGAGGTTCCGGTTGAGATTTTTGATCATTTCCGCGCACTCGTTCGTCTCGACGCAGCTCATTCCTGCCGTCGGTTCGTCTAAAAGCAGAATCTCCGGCTGGGTGGCCAGCGCGATCCCGATTTCCAGATAGCGCCTTTCCCCGTGAGACAGCGTTGAGGCCAGCTGGTTCCTCTTTTCGGCCAACTCCACCTGCACCAGCATTTCCTCGGCCAGTTCATTGATCTCCCGGTAGGATGCAGCCTGCTTCCAGATGTTGAAGGACGTCTTCCTGACTTGGGCAGCAATGCGGATGTTCTCGAAGACCGTCAGGTTGGGAAAGATATGATTGATCTGATAGGTCTTGACGACACCCAGGCGGGAAACCTTGTTCAGCGTAAAACGGGAAATGTCTTTGTCTTTCAGGAAAACCTTTCCTTTGGTCGGAAGGTAAGCCCCTGCAATCAAGTTGAACAGTGTCGTTTTTCCGGCGCCGTTGGGTCCGATGATGGACTTAAGCTGCCCCTTCTTCAAAACAAAATCAACCTCATCGACCGCTTTCAGCCCGCCGAAGTATTTACAAATTTTTTCTGTCCGCAACAGCATAAGACTCTCCTTTATCTATTCCCCTTGCCTTCTCATTCGGAAAGCCGCAAATTTCTCAGTCAGAGTTCCCATGATCCCACCCGGAAAAACAAGAATGATGACAACAAATATCGCTCCCACGAAGAGCTCCCACCGGGGTGTGAACAGACTGATCGTGTTCTGGAGAAAAAGGAAAACACCTACTCCCAGAAGGGGGCCGAGAAATGTGCCCTTCCCTCCCAAAATGGTCATCATGACCATGGTGCCGGACGTGAGCCAGAAAAGGGTTGAGAGCGGGACGTAGCTGAGATAGACTGTGTTCAAGGCCCCGGCAAGCCCTGCATAAAACGCCGAGATCACGAGGGAACAGTATTTGACAAGAGTCGTGTTGTATCCACAGGCCTTGGCCCGTTCTTCGTTTTCCCGGAAGGCCTGCAGAAGCTTCCCGAAGGGAGACTGCAGGATACGCCACGTCACGAAAAGCATGATGCCCGTGATGATGCAGACAAAGTAGTAGAGTGGCAACGGTTTGCCCAGAGAAAAAGACAAGAAGTCCAGGGAAGGGATGCGGGTCAGACCGTCTTCCCCTCCGGTAATTCCCTTGAGGGGTGAGAGAGCCAGAAAGTAAAGCATCTGGCCGAAAGCCAAAGAGATCATGGCAAAGTACACCCCTTTGCTCCGGATGGCCAGAGCACCGATGATACAGGCCAGCAGCATCGCTGCCAGGATACCCATAATGATGCCCACGGGAACACTGGCGTCAAGGTAACGAAAGGCCAAACCGGCTGCGTACGCCCCCAGGCCGAAGTAGGCGGCATGCCCGAAGGAGAGAACTCCCGTATACCCCAACAAAAGGTTGAATCCCAGGCCAAAAATTGTCCAAATGAGGATCTCCGTGGCCAGCGGGGTGGAGATAATAAGGGGAAGAAACAGCAGAACGATAAACGTCCCGTAAACAATCACGGGTTTGGGGGGTGAATGCAAATTCGGCAATTTTATGGAGCTTGTGCGATCGTCAACCATGTTCAATGTTTCCTCTCTCTCAATACAAATCTAAATTTGCAAAAAAACGTAACCTGATAATAAATATCTACTCTCGACCTTGTTCTCCAAAGAGACCCCGTGGCCTAACCAGGAGAATCACGGCCATGCAGAAATACATGGCCACCGAAGAATACGCACCGGCAACATACGAGGTAAATGCGACAACCAGTCCGATGAAAAGACCGCCGACGATCGCCCCGCCCAAGCTTCCGAGTCCGCCCACCACGGTGACCACAAAAGCCGTCATGGTCATGTCGACGCCCATATCCGGGGTGGCCGACATCATGGGGGCCGCAATAGCCCCGGCCAGGGCTGCAAGACCCACGCCCATACCAAATCCGACCGTCCAGATCCTCGATACATTGATCCCCAAGGTCTGCACCATCTGGCTGTCCCGGGTGGAGGCCCGAATGATCATGCCGAGGTCACTTTTCTTGAGAAAAAGCCAGAGGGAAATCATCACAACCAGTGTAAATACGATAATGAAGAGACGATAGCCCGGAAGGGTCAGGGGGCCGAGCGTGATGGCTCCGCTCAGAGCATCGGGGAAGCTAATGGGTTTTCCGATGAGGCCAAAAACTATCTTCATGAAATCAGGGATCGCTACGGAAAGACCAAAGGTGAGAAGGAGCGGCAGCAGGGGATCTTTACCGTACAAGGGCTTCAGGAGTAAAAACTCTATCACCATACCGATAATTCCCACGATCACGACGGCGCTTACGATTCCCACAAAAAAGCTGTCCGACAGGGACACAACGACGAAGACGGCGTAAGCCCCCAGCATGGCAAAGGTTCCGTGGGCGAAGTTGACCACGTCCAAAAGACCGTAGATGATCGACATCCCGCTGGACAAGAGGACGAAGATGCACCCCAGGGCGATCCCGAAAAAAAGCTGCATTGCAATAACGTTCCAAGGAATCTCTGACATAATATCTCTTTCAAACCTCTATAGATGCGGGGAAGGGATCTCCCTCCCCCGCGATATTATCCCCAAGATCACTTGGGTAGTTTTACATTGATAAAGGGAAGCTTTTTGGCATTGTCTTCGCAGGACATGATGATGGAGTCACCGGGGATCTCCGCCACGATATCAGCAATATCCCAGCCTTTCGCCTTGGCTCCCTTGCCTTTGACAAGCACGTAACTCTGGACGCGTTGACGGTCGCACGCTCGAACATATTCCGGCCCCTTAGTCAGTTCGTATTTGAGGCCCTCCAGGGTAGACATGATCTTTTTCTTGTCAGTCACCGTCCCGGCCTTTTCAATGGCCATGAACAGCAAGTTGGTGGCAACATACGCGGATTCACCGTCCTGCTCGGGGGGTGAGCCGTACTTCTTCATAAATTTATCCACGAACGTCTTGGCGCCTTTGTATTTGGAGCTCAGTTTCCAGTAGAAGGTCATCCCACCCATAACGTTTTCATTGTGAGCGGGTCCCAATTCCTTGATGGTGGACTGCGCCGTCTTGGTGCAGATGATCTTCATGTTTTTGGTAAGCCCCAGTTCAACGGCCTGCTTGATAGCTGCGGTCTGATCGGCCCCCAAATTGTTCATGACAATGAAGTCGGGCTTCGCGGCCATGATCTTGGCAAAATAGGTTGAAAAGTCGGTTGTTCCCAGGGGGACATAGACATTACCTAGAAATTGCCCTCCCATCTGCTGGCTCTGCCAAATCCATCCCTCCAGGAGGCTGTGCCCCCAGCGGTAATCGGCTGTGATGGAATACCATTTTTTCCCCACGTTTTTGAAGGCATACTGGGCAACCGCGAGCGACGCTGAATAAGGAAGCACCATGAAGGCGGCGCCGTATTCGCACTGGTCGGCACCTAAAACCATGTCCGACATACAGTAGGCCATGTAAGGGGTCTTGGTCTTACAGGCAAACTCATTCATGGCGAGAGAAATGGATCCCGAGAGCGTTCCTCCGATGAAGTCGCACTTCTCCTCCTCCACAAGTTCCTTGACCCTGCGAATGGCTACGTTTCCCTTAAGCTCGTCATCCCGGTGAAGCCAGATAATCTTATGGCCGAGGACGCCTCCCTTGGCATTCCATTCATCCACAGCCATCTCGGTGGCTCGCTGCTGATCCAGACCCAGAACGGCATAGGCGCCCGTCAGGGGGTGCATCGTTCCATACTTGATGGTCTTCTGCTGAGCCGTGGCCAGGGTCGGCACAGCGGCCAGCAAAGTTACACTGATCAGTCCAACCAGAAGCATTATAAAACCGGTCTTACAAAAAAATCTTACTTTTTGCATCTCATTACCTCCTTCATTGTGTTGTTGGTAGTCGATTGATATTAATTATTTCCGTTCACTTTATCCTACTGAATCGTCCATCCCCCGTCGACCGCGAGGATGTGGCCGGTAATCATATTGGAGAGGTCAGAGGCCAGGAAGATAGCGGCATTCGCAATCTCCTCCGCCGTCACCATCCGACCAAGGGGAATACTCGCGAGTACATATTTTTTAAAGTCCTCATCCTGGAACATTTGCGCAGTAAAAGGCGTTTCAACAAATGTTGGCGCGATGGCGTTTACCAGGATGCGGTATTTTGCCCATTCCAGCGCCAGCGTGCGCGTCATCTGGTTTACCGCCCCCTTGCTGGAGCAATAAGCGGCGCGCAGGGGAAGGGCCACGGTGCCCGCTTGTGAAGAAAGGTTGATGATCTTTCCGCCACCGCCTCTGGCAATCATATGCCTGCCTGCCGCCTGAGAAACAAAGAACATGGCCCGCAGATTTATATTCATTACGTCATCCCAGTTCTTCTCCGTTACCTCTTCCGATTTCTGCGGCCGGTTGATGCCTGCGGAATTGACCACAATATCGATTCTTCCCATCTCTCGCACAACAGCATCCACGAGCGTCTGCGGGGCTCCGGAGACATTGATGTCCAGCGCCTGATAACCCGCATCGATGCCCTCGGCTCTCATAGCCTGAGAGATTTCCTTAAGTTTATCCTCCAGGAGATCGATCAGAAAAACCCTGGCGCCGGCAGCGCCAAATGCCCAGGCAATCGCCCCGCCCAGCCCTCCGGCTGCGCCCGTGACCAGGGCCACCTTGTCCTTTAACGAAATTTCAAAACGTTTCATTTCCCGTACTTTTCCTTTCTCCTGTTGCTCGATGCTGCGCCCCTGAATCATTCATTCGAGCAGAATATCCTCTGCCGCTCGCGGAACAAAACGCCCCCTGTATGAAAGGGGAAAACCCGGGTCATTCTTCATCCAGTATAGCCACCGCGCGCAGAGGGGAACCTGTGCCCTGCCTGATCTTCAGGGGAAGTGCGATGAAGGTGAAACGTTTGCCCACCACCTTGTCCAGATTGCAGAGATTCTCGATATGCGTAATCTCCCTTTCTGCACAAACGCTGTGACAGGGATAGGTTTTGTCATACCACATATCGGGACTGGCGGAGTCCACCCCGAAATTCACGCAACCTTGATCAATGATGAACTCAGTCGCCTCCCGGTTAAGTCCGGGGTAATCGGTCATATACTCCGGTTTCCCATAGTATCGGTCATACTGGGCCGTGTAGAAGAGTACCGTATCACCCTTGCGGATGTCCAGGTTCCATTTCTTCAGTTCATCATCAATCTTTTGCCTCCCAAACTGGGTCTTTTGAGGGATATCGTGCACATCCAGGCAAATCGCTGATGTGATGCATTTACCCAAAGCCAACTGTTCAATGGACTCAGCCTTGGGATCTCTTGAAAGATGGCTCACCGCATCGATGTGAGTCGGACCATGATCGCAGAACATGATGCCTCTCGTCTCATAGGAAAACCCGGTTCCAAGCTGTCGTTTGCACTCCTCATGGGACAAATGGGTCCATACCACCGTCTTCAGATGTCCCGGATAGACAGGCATCCCCTGGTAAATCTCCTGTGAAAGATCGATTATTTTACCCTTGAACATGATCACCCTCCTTTAATAATATCGTTACTTCATGAGCTCTCGCGATATGATCAGCTTCATGATCTGATTAGTCCCCTCGTAGATCTGCGTAATCTTAGCATCCCGCATCATCCGCTCAAAGGGAAATTCCGTCATATAACCATACCCCCCTGCAATCTGGAGGGCATCGGTCGTAACCTTCATCGCCGTGTTGGATGCAACCAGCTTGGCTGCCGCGGAAAGATAGCTTTTGTTGGGATTGTCTTCATCGATCAACTGCGCGGCCTGGTAAACAAGGCTTCTAGCCGCATCGATTTCCGACGCCATGTCCGCCAGCATCCAGCCTATGCCCTGGAAATGGCCGATGGGTTTTCCAAACTGGACTCTTTCTTTTGCATACTTGAGGGCCAGCTCCAGAGCGCCACGGGCGACTCCGCAGGCCTGCGCGCCAATGACGGGTCGCGACCGGTCCAGCGTTTGCATGGCATAAACAAAACCCTTGCCTTCCTGGCCGATAAGGTTCTCCACGGGAATTTCAACGTCCTCGAAAACCAGTTGACCCGTCGGCGAACCTTTGATCCCCATTTTGCTTTCCCAACGGGCAACCGAATACCCCGGGGCGTCCGTCGGCACCACAAAAGCGCTGATCCCTTTGACCCCTTTGGACGCATCGGTCATTGCGAACAGCGTAATGAGATTGGCAACCGGTCCATTGGTGATAAAGCATTTGGTCCCGTTGATGATGTACTTATCTCCTTTTTTCACGGCCCGGGTCGCCATCGCCCCTGAGTCCGAACCGGCTCCCTGTTCCGTAAGTCCGAAGGAGATGATGACCTCCCCTGTCGAAACCATGGGACCGTATTTCTTCTTCTGTTCTTCCGTACCCCCGATGAGAATCGGATCCCATCCCAGGGCCTGCCCCTGAACGATCAGCGATGAGCTGACACAGGCCCTGGCAATCTCCTCGACGGCCAGGCAGGTATAGATATGACCCTGATGCGCTCCGCCGTATTGTTCGGGCACCGCAAGTCCGAGTAGACCTGTTTCCTGAAACAGCTCCTTCAAATCCCACGGAAATTCACCTTTTTCATCTATTTCGGCCGCACGGGGCGCAACCTTGTTGTCGACCATTTTTCTAAGCTGGCCGACAAACATTTTGAGTTCTTCTGTGTGCAGTAAATACATCTTCTCTCCCTTACTATAGCTGAAGTGTTTATAACCGATCCCGGCAAAATCTTGTCCGCTGTCGAACAGGATCAGTCCATCTTCTTTTTTTCTATTGATCCAAACGACGAAGCGCGTGAAATTAATGCCTCACTGATCATTCAGTCCATATCCAAACGCTGTTCAATAAAAGCAACATATGTGCCATATCCCTCAAGTCGAGGAGAGGGCTGGAAGTGGAGGGCGGTGTGACCGTGCCACCGTTCCCTGAGGAACCATTCCTTTAAATGGGCAGGGAAATGATATCATTGATAAGAATAGTGTGATTAAGTAGATAGAGTAACGGTCCCTCCATGGCGGAGATCAATAGGAAGAAGGAATTGGACAATTTGGCTTTGAATCATCGTCCTCCTGACGCTCTACTGTAATCACGGAAACACAATTGGAATACATCCGGTATTCCGGGACAAAACCATCATAAGTCCCCCAATCGCAGAATTGGTGCATTTTTACAACACTACTTCTACAGCCATTGCTCTAAAAAAAGTTTTATTTTCAATTAGTTAAAGAGTTGCAAGGGCGCAAGCGCTTTTGTGTTGCATATTGTCACCACTCGCACAATTCTGATATACCCATTTATATGTAGCAAGTGATCACATACTGCCAGAACATGTGTTGCATTAATGAACCATTTACTTCGGAAGGAGCTGTCCCTCCGGAGAATGTTGCTGCCTTTCTGCCTGAGGAAGGCAGAGCGTAATGCTAAAATAATATAGAACACTAGAAAACACAAGGGAGAATCCGGGAGATGTCGAGGTAATGATTATTCGATACTATT
>CAYGNV010000036.1:0-3071 GCA_964351355.1 uncultured Smithella sp. | reverse complement strand
GGTTTGATAGGAGAAAGCCTCTTCTGGCATTAATTATGCTTCAGCAGGAATAATAAGGGGTAATAATATATACTGCCCCTGTCGGATGTAACGTAAACAATATTCAAAGACGGAGGGAACTGATGAAGTGGGAAAAAATTTACCAGCAAAAACTCGTCAGCGCCGAAGAGGCGGTCACGTATATTAAATCTGGAGATCGAGTGGTTGCAGGCCACGCTGCAGGCTCACCCGAACTTTTACTAAAAACGATGGTCAATCATCGGGAGCGCTATCAAAACGTCGAAATCGCACACCAGGTCGCCATGGGTCACTCTCTCTATTGTTTGCCGGAGAATAAGCCATATTTTATCCATAACTCCCTTTTTGCAGGTGCTGGTTCCAGACAGGCAATCAATGACGGACGCGCCGTATTCACTGCCACCCACAACAGCGACCTGCCGAGATTGTTTGTCGACAAAATCCTGCCGGTCGATGTCACGCTCTGTATGCTGTCCGTACCAGACCAGCAGGGGTACTGTTCGTTCGGTGTCTCAGTTGATTATACAAAACCGGCCGCCGAAAGCGCCAAACTGGTGATTGCGGAGGTCACGCCAAATATGCCGCGCACTCTGGGAGATGCATTCATTCATGTATCGGAGATCGATTACATTGTTGAATGCGATACGGCTCCGTTGATCCTCAAGCCACCAGCCATATCGCCCACCGACGAGACGATTGGGGGATATTGTGCCGAACTGATCAAGGATGGGGATTGCCTCCAACTCGGCATTGGCGCCGTTCCTGATGCCGTTTTAGGTTTTCTGAAAGACAAGAAAAATCTGGGCATTCACACGGAGATGTTTTCCGACGGCGTGGTCGACCTGGTCGAAAAAGGGATCGTCACCTGTAGCCAAAAGAATTATCATCGACGGAAGATTGTTGCCTCGTTCTTTATGGGAACGGAGAGACTCTACAAATTCATTCATGACAATTCCTTTGTAGAAGCCTACTCTTTTGACTATACGAATTCCCCGGAAACCATAGCGAAAAACGACAATATGGTTTCTATCAACTCGGCGCTCCAGATCGACTTTACCGGACAGGTGGCATCAGACACCATCGGATATAAACAGTATAGCGGCATCGGAGGACAAGCAGACTTTGTCCGCGGCGCAACGCATTCGAAAGGCGGAAGATCCATTCTGGCTTTCCATTCCACAGCCCAAGGAGGCAAGACATCCAGGATTGTCCCTCACCTAGATGAGGGCGCTGTTACCTGCACAACCAGGGCTGATGTCCATATCATCATCACCGAGTATGGCATTGCCAATTTGCGGGGCAAGTCTTTCCCGGAAAGAGCAAAAGCACTCATTGCCATCGCTCATCCGGATTTCAGGGATGAACTGTGGCTGGCTTATCACAAATATCACCGTTAATCTTGTCATGCTGGTGGGCTATTCAAAGGACTCAAGGCAACCGGCCGGGTGGACATTTAAGATGTTGAACAGTTCCAATGAAAAGGATAAGGCCAAAACGCTGTCATGCCTTTGCCGATGTTTTCTCGTATCTTTGCAACTTGCGGGTAATGGTGGAGTGATTAATCTTTAGAACAGCTGCGGCCTTACGGGCACTACCGAATTTTTTAATCGCACTTCTTATGATGGAGATCTCTTTTCCCCCCAGATATTCTTTCAGCGGTATTTCTCTGCTGATGTCCAGGGTTATATTATTGCCCCTGATCTCATGGGGAAGATCTTCAGGATCAATCTGCATCTTATCCGTGACTACCGATAATCTTTCGATTACATTGGCCACCTCCCTGACATTTCCAGGCCAGGCATAGGAAAGCAGAAGGTCCATTGTCTCGTTGGTGGCAAACTTTTTTTTCTTATACTTCTGGTTGAAATGGTTAATGAAGAATGTCACGAGATGAGGAATATCTTCTTTTCTCTCTCTCAAAGGAGGAACAACAACCGAAACCACATTCAGACGATAATACAGATCCGCCCGGAACTGATTTTTTGCCACCATTTCTTTTAAATCCATATTGGTAGCACAAACCACCCTCACATCTACTTTTTTGGGAACAGTACCCCCAACACGGACGATCTTAAAATCCTGAACGGCCCTCAGCAATTTGGGCTGTAAAGAAAGGGGCAGGCATTCCACCTCGTCCAGAAAGACCGTCCCTTCATCCGCCAGTTCAAAGAGCCCGATCTTGCCTTCCTTCTTAGCTCCTGTAAAAGCACCGGATTCATACCCGAACAACTCGCTCTCCAAAAGCCCCTCCGGAATGGCGCCGCAATTTATCTTTACCAATACACCCTTGTTGTATCTTGGTGACAGTTTGTGTACTTCTTCCACCAGACGATCTTTGCCGACGCCTGTTTCTCCGTAAAAGAGGACGGTGGCATCGGTTTTGCTGACCCGCTCCACCAAGTCGCAGATATCATACATCGCCTTTGACACGACCACGAAATCTTTACCGAATAAACTGGATTCCTGCATCGTCTGAAACTTTTCTTTATAGGCCATGGCGATCTGCATCGAATGTTCCAATTGTTGATGCAGTTTTATGAGTTCGGTCATGTCCCGATCGTTGGTCACGACCATAATGATATTACCCCGATCGTCAAATACGGGATTCCCTGTAACCAAAATCTCCTTCCCTGATCGAAGCCTCTGCCTCAGAGTGGCCCGTTTTCCCGTTTCGAGAACCTTTAGCGTAACACTTTGATCCATAAAACCTTCCCTTACCAAATCACGCATGTTACGTCCTATGACTTCATATCTTTTGATACCCGTCATGATCTCATAAGCCGAATTGATCATGATAGTATTGGCCTGTCCATCGGTGACATAAATGCCATCATAGGATGATTCGATAATGGCTTCGATCTGCTTGCTCAGCAAGGGTGTATTTTCCAGCATCACCTGAACGCCTCTCTGTTTGTAAAGAACGGTTTATAACCCTTATTCGGCCTAGAGACCATCTTCAATCGTTTTTACCGGTTTCATATCTTTTCAAAAAATTGAAAAAGGTTTGATGATGCGGGCGGATGTCGAAGGATTTAAGATAAATTAAATAGAAC
>CAYGNV010000035.1:0-16974 GCA_964351355.1 uncultured Smithella sp. | reverse complement strand
AAGCCTTTCCTGCGCGTCAATGGCCGCACGCGATTGCTGCCGGCGGTTATTGAATACGGAAATGATTTCGTTTAGCTCTTTTTCCGCCGCTTCTTTCCGAAGAACATCCGCTTTGATTTCAAGCAATTTTTGTTCGGCCTGGGTTTCTTCTGTTTTAATATTCTGACGGTTGTATTCGAGGACGGCAATTCTCTGTTTTAATCGTCCCGTTTCATCCTCGAAACGTTCCATATCCTTTTTCCGGCCGTTCATATCTATCTCCAGCCGGTGCGCCCTGTTTTTCAATCCGGTAAGTTCTTCATCCCAGCGGGTAATCGCAGAGACCAGTTTCTTCCTTTCCTGAATTTGATCTTCCAGTTCGACGGAAAGCCTGGAAACTTCCGTTTCCAGTTCCGCGATTTCTCTTTTCGTCGCCAGCAGACTTTTCTCCACAGCCGATCCGCTGCCGCCGGTCAACACGCCGTGCGGGCTGATGGTATCACCTTCCGGCGTCACAAACGTGCCCCGAAAGCCGTTTTTCTTCCATAGGTTAATGCCTGTGGCAATCGACGGCGTTAATAAGACATCCCCCAACAGACAATCGGCAATTTGCTTGAACTCTTCCTCAACAATCAGCTTGCGCAGCAGGGGTTCCGCTTCCTGGAAGTGCTCGACGCTGTATGCATCCGCGTTATGACCGCGCAACGCCACCGGCACAAAACTGCCCCGGCCCAAATGATAACTTTTTAAATAGTCAATGGCGCGCACGCCTTCTTCCTGATTTTTCACAACGACATATTGCAGCTTGTCGCCCAGCACCGCTTCCACCGCCGATTCATATTCGCGTGGCACATTAATGTGATCGGCCACCACACCGTAAAACGTGTCCGGATTTTTCTGCGTTTCAATGACCTTCTTCACACCGTCGTTAGACCATTTAAAAGCAGCCTGAAATTCCGAAAGCGATTGGAGTCGCGATGATTTGCCGCCCGCCTCTTCTTTGATTTGCGTGATTCGTTCTTCGACCATCTGCAAATCCGATTTGGCTCTGTCCAATTCGTCGGCTGTTGTTTCTTTCTGATCAGCAAGCCGCGTGATTTCTTCTTCTTCCGACGCCATGCCCGCGGTGAGCATTTGCAGTTTATCCGTCAGTTCGGCAAACCTGTTTTTGTCCTGCTCGATTTCGCGGATTTCCCTCTCTTCGCGCTTCCGGAAATCCTCCATGTTTTTGGTGAGGCTCGCAATGATGTTGTTGAACTTGGCCAAATCCTGCATCACATCAATGTAATGGATTTTATGCTCTTCCAAGTGGCTGTTAATTTCCCGGTCGCTTTCCAGGAGCCCTTGAACCTTTTGCTGTCCTTCACCCAGGTCCTGTTGCAGCCGCGTCATCTGGCTTAAAGCATCCGCAGCTTTTTTTTGCAGATTTTCAATCTCGACCGTCAGACTCGACTTCTTCTGCTCCATGGAATCGATTTCAGCCTGATTCTTTTGTTTGCGTTCCGAGGCTTCCGTCATCCGGCGGCGCGAAAACTCAATATTCTTTTCCTTGATGTTAATCGAATTCTTGATTTCATAGAGCTCGGTTTGATGGCGGCTGATCAGTTCATCGTTTTCCAGCAGCCTTGCCTTCATTTCTTCCAGGGAGGATTCCTTCGCCTCCATTTGAGCTTTGATGGCTTCAACCTGCCCGGAGAGCCGCACACGCGCGTCCTGCAGGGCAACGTTTTTATCGGCCAGCTTGGCAAAGCCCTGTCGGGAAAGAACCAACTCTGTATCTTTAATGCGCAGTTTTATTTCTTTATATTGTTCAGCTTTTTTAGCTTGCCGTGTAATGGCGTTAAGCTGAGATTTGACTTCCTTGTGGATATCGTTGAGACGCAAAATATTCTGTTTGGTCGCCTCCATTTTACGAACAGCGGCATCTTTGCGGCTTTTGTATTTGGAGACGCCGGCCGCATCTTCGATAAACAAGCGGCGGTCTTCCGGCTTGGCTTCCACCAGAGAGGACACGGAACCTTGCTCGACCAATGAATAGGTCCGGGCGCCGACACCCGTGCCCATAAAGAACTCTTTGATATCGAGCATACGGCAGGGCACGCGATTGATGCAGTATTCGCTTTCACCGTCCAGAATAACTTTGCGCGAAATGGATACTTCCGTTAATTCGCCGTAAACGCCCGGAAAGCCCGATCCGTTACTGGCCAGCATCATGACGACTTCCGCCATGCTCACGGGGGCAGCATCCTCACTGCCGTTAAAGACCACGTCGTCCATTTTCTTTCCGCGCAATGCTTTGACCCGCTGCTCGCCCATCACCCAGCGGATCGCATCGACCACATTTGATTTTCCACAGCCATTGGGCCCGACAACCGCATTGACACCTTTGGAAAAATCAATAACAACTTTGTCGCGGAAAGATTTGAAACCTGTTATTTCCAAACGTTTTAGTTTCATGACGTATCTTTAATCGAAGTGTTTAAATTTTAAAGAAGTCTAACAAAAGATATTTCCTTTGTAAAGCGAAAATACAACAAAATGTATTCATGGAAAAATTATACCACAATATATAGTGCTTTGATCGTGGGGACAAGAAAAATGTGATTTGAGGAAAAAGGCGGTATGGAGATAAAAATTTACTGGGAAACAGGGACATTTACCCGACATGCTGATCGGATGGCTATGTGAGAAAACCTGTTAAAAAATACCCTCCAGTCTGTTCCCGCAATAGGGACATGAATTTTCGGATAGAAAATTATCAATAACTCTAAAACCATGCCGCTTAATGAGAAGTTTTTTGCAATTTGAACAGGTGGTGTTTTCGCCCTCATCACCCGGCACATTTCCACAGTAAACATATTTTAATCCTGCCTCTTTCCCGATATCACAGGCACGATGCAGGGAGGAGACAGGCGTCGGGGATATATTTTTCATCTTGAACTGCGGATGGAACCTGCTGATATGCCAGGGCGTTTCCGAACCAAGACTGGAAATAAAAGCGGCAATATCCTTTAATTCTTCGAAAGAATCATTCAGTCCCGGAATAAGCAACGTTGTAATTTCAAGCCATATTCCACGATTTTTCATTTCCTTCAAACTGTCCAGAACCGGATTGAGTCCCGCGCCACATTGTTTCTTATAAAATTCATCGCGAAAAGACTTTAAATCCACATTGGCGGCGTCAAGATAAGGCGCCATCATTTCAATAGCTTCCGCCGTCATAAAGCCATTCGTCACAAACACATTTTTGAGACCCTCTCCGCAGGCGATCCGGGCTGTTTCCAAAGCGGTTTCCAAATAAACAGTCGGTTCCGTGTAAGTATAAGCGATTGTTTTACACCCACTTTTTTGGGAACGCTCCACAATGGCCGCAGGCGCCGTATCTTCGCCTGTAATCATAAGGGTAGAACGGGGCATTTGAGAGATTTCATGATTTTGGCAAAAGCCGCAACTGAAATTGCAGCCGACCGTGGCAATGGAATAGGAGCGCGACGCCGGATAAACGTGAAAAAACGGCTTCTTTTCAATGGGATCAACGTGCTCGGCAATCAGAGTCCCAAAAACCAGAGAGTACAGAATGCCATCCTTATTTTCTCTGACACCGCACAAGCCGCGCCGACCGGAGTTGATTTTACACCGGTGAGCGCATAATGCGCACTGCACGCGGGAATCGGTAAGCTTTTCATAGAGCAATGCTTCGCGTATCATCGCTCTTTCTCTTGCAGCATGCCCCGAACGGCTTCCGGAGCTGCCGTCTGCGTTTTTGTTTTCAACTCGAATGAATTCATGATGGGATTTTGCAAGGTCCGATAGGTATATCTGACCGGAAATACCATGCCGACAAACGCTCCCAGCGGATTATTTTTCATGGGGAAAAGATCTTCAAGTTCCGAAAAAAATGTATAAACCGGGTAAGGGAGATAAATCACGGACCCCCAGGTGACAGAAGGCTTCGCCATCGCTTTGTTGATAATGGATTGCATTCCACCAATGGTGAAGAAACGCAGGGCCGAGGTGACGGGAAAACCAAAAAGCTTCCGCACAAATTGTTGTGTTCCTCCAAAAGAATGTCTATTGAAAAAGCCGACAAAAACGCGGCTGCGGCTGACCCGGACGGCCTCCGCCATTATTTTTTGAGGATCACCCAAAGTTTGTGGGCCATGAATTAAAGTGACAACATCAAATTCATTATCGGAAAAAGGAAGATCGGCGGCGTTTCCCTGAACCAATTCACATTGATGACCGAGTGTATTTCGAGCTAATGCCAGGGCGGTGTCTGATGAGTCAATCCCCGTCAGGGTACAATTTTTCTGCTGAAACAAACGTAAATAGTTTCCTGTCCCGCACCCCACATCCAGCAATGCTTCACCGGCCAAAGGAGACACCAACTCCAGAATTAATTTCTCCTGCCGGGAAAATATATATCGGCCCGCTTCTGTTTCCCGCCATTGGTTCTCTGATGCGGCCTGCATGGGATCGAACAACATGGCGCCAACTCCTCAGCAATTGCTGCATGACTTATAGATTTTTCCGCAACGCCATCCGCTGATACGGAACTCTGTCTATGCAAACATCAACGCTTGGCTTATTATACTCAAAATCAAAATTATTGCATCAACGTATTGTTCAGCCGCCAATGTCCGACATATCGCGGTGACATTTTTTCAGACGCCTGTCCGTGCAATCCAGATCGTGTTTTTCGGGCTTCAGTAATATCGCTTGACGGATAAGACCGGTCAGTTCGTCGTCACTACAATGCCGACTCAAAGCCGCTCTCAAATCGATTTCTTCATCCTTCAGCAGGCAGGCGCGTAATTTGCCGTCCGCGGTTAAGCGCAGGCGGTTGCAGGTTGAACAAAAATGATCGCTGACCGGATTGATAAAGCCAATCTCGCCTGGTCCGCCTTTAACCTTATATATTTTGGCCGGACCGTCTGATTTGTTTTTCTTGCCCGCTAAGGGTTCAAGCTTGAAGTGTTGGCAAATCCTGTCGGACAACTGAGCCGTTGGTAAAAAATTCTCCGGTTGATTGGCGTTTACCGAGCTTATCGGCATAATTTCGATAAATCGAATCTGGAAAGGTTTTGTGAGTGCCAACTGCGCAAAATCAAGCACCTCATCATCATTGAAACCATTCATCACAACCGTGTTAATTTTTATGGGTGAGAAGCCAGCCTTTTCCGCGGCGGCAATGCCCCGAAACACGTCGTCAAGATTCCCGCCTCTGGTTATTTGGAAGTACTTGTCCTTATTGATCGAATCAAGGCTGATATTGATCCTGGTGATCCCGGCTTTAAAAATATCTTCCGCATATTGATCCAACAAAATACCGTTGGTCGTTAAACTGATGTCCCTGAGGCCCTGAATCTTTTTCAAATCCCTGGCAAACGCAACAAAGCCGCGGCGAACAAGCGGCTCGCCGCCGGTCAACCGGACCTTGACAAACCCCATTTTAACCGCCTGGGAAGCGATGCGAATGATCTCTTCATACCGGAGAATATCGTCATGCCCTTTGAGCGAAACGCCTTCCTTAGGGCGACAATACGTACAACGCAAATTGCATCGATCCGTGATAGAAACTCGCAGATAATTTATATCCCTGTCGTATTTATCCAGCATGGCTTGAACTTGAAGTACCCTTTAATTGTCTGACTAATATTCAATAACATATACCACCTGACAAAACAACTTCAGCCAACGGGGTTCGGTAAATTTTTTCAGAGATACGGATAAGCTCATATATACTCGAAACAAAAAGTGAAATGTTTCTTGACATGGCGCTCCTTCTCGTCTAAAAAATAGCCAGCGATGTTCCTGCCTGTTGTTGAACAAGAAGATCACGTCAGAGCAAGGCAAAATAATCTGGAGTGTTTATGGACAAGATACCTATTACTAAAGAGGGCTTTGAAAAATTAAAAAAGGATTTGGAGACGATCAAGAACGTTTCCATCCCTGAAAACGTCCGTGATATTGAAGTGGCGCGTGCGCATGGTGATCTTTCTGAAAATGCGGAATATGCCGCAGCAAAAGAACGTCAGTCCTATCTATACGGCAAATCACAGGAAATAGAAAACAATCTGGCTTCCTGTAACATCATAAATTTGACAGGGATAAACAGCGACAAAGTGGTCTTTGGATGTTATGTGACTATCACTGATATTGACAATGACCATGGCGAAGAAATAAAATATCAATTGGTCGGTCCCTTTGAATCGGATATCAATCAAAACAAAATTTCCGTGACGTCGCCGATCGGCAGAGCATTGATCGGAAAGAAAATTGATGCTGAAATCGTCGTTAAAACTCCCGGAGGAACACGCAATTTTCAAATTACCGATATTTCGGTTGAATGAATAGTCACGTTGCATAAAAGAACAAATGCCAATAAAAAAGGCAGCTCCATTACAAAATGAGCTGCCTTTTTTACCTATACTGCAACAGATTAGTTTTGCATAAATTTTTCAGTAACACTAATCCGGTTAATCGCCCGGGCAAGAGCTAAACGCATCTTTTCATATTCGTCATTTTCCTTTGTCAGCTGCGACAAGCCGGCTGTTGCTCTTTCTTTTGCCTTATTTGCCCTATCCTTGTCAATCGCGTCGGCTCTTTCCGCTGTCTCAATCAACACCGTGACCTTGCTCCCCGTCACTTCCGCGTAACCGGTATTGACGGCATAATATGTTTTTTTACCACCGGCAAGATAATAAAGTTCTCCAATATCCACAAAGGTTAAGAAGGGTTCATGGCCTCGTAGCACACCAAAATCACCTTCTGTTCCGGGGATAGTCACTTCATCGACTTTTCCGGAAAAAACCATTTTCTCCGGCGTCACCACTTCAAGAATTAATTCTTCCGACATTTACTTCCTCACTTATTCGGAAAGGCGCTTAGCTCTTTCTACTGCTTCTTCAATTCCGCCAACCATGTAGAATGCCTGTTCCGGCAAATCATCATGTTTTCCTTCCAGAATTTCCTTGAAGCCTCTTACGGTATCGGCAACTGACACAAACTTTCCTTCTGTGCCGGTAAATTGTGCAGCAACAAAGAAAGGTTGTGACAGGAATCTTTGTATCTTTCTTGCGCGGCCAACCACAAGTTTATCCGCTTCGGAAAGCTCATCCATACCGAGAATGGCGATAATATCCTGCAAATCCTTATATTTTTGCAGAGTCACCTGAACCTGCCTTGCGACAGAATAATGCTCCTGACCCAAAACGTTGGGATCGAGAATACGCGACGTGGAATCCAGAGGATCCACCGCGGGATAAATACCGAGCTCTGCAATGGGGCGGGACAAAACGACTGTTCCGTCAAGATGCGCAAATGTTGTTGCCGGCGCGGGATCGGTCAAGTCGTCGGCAGGCACATACACGCACTGAACGGCTGTAATCGAACCTTTGGTTGTTGAAGTAATGCGTTCCTGCAGTTCGCCAAGATCCGTCGCCAATGTCGGTTGATAACCAACGGCGGAGGGCATCCGTCCCAGCAAAGCAGACACTTCGGAACCGGCCTGCGTGAAACGGAAAATGTTATCAACGAACAGAAGCACGTCCTGACCTTCCACATCGCGGAAATATTCCGCTTGGGCCAAACCTGTTAAAGCAACTCTGGCTCTGGCTCCGGGCGGCTCGGTCATCTGACCGTAAATCAATGCTGCCTGCTTGATAACACCGGATTCTTTCATTTCGCGATAAAGATCGTTTCCTTCACGGGTTCGCTCTCCAACGCCTGCAAAAACGGAAATACCACCATGATGCAGAGCAATATTGTGAATCATTTCCATCATAACAACGGTCTTGCCAACGCCGGCGCCTCCGAACATACCCATCTTACCGCCGCGGGGGAAGGGAACCAGAAGGTCAATAACCTTAACACCTGTTTCCAGAACGTGAACGGATGTATCCTGCTCCATGAACGAGGGGGACAGACGATGAATCGGCATGTAATTCTTGGCATTCACTGGTCCGAGACCATCCACAGGCTTACCAACAACGTTGAGAATTCTGCCAAGACATTCTTTGCCAACCGGAACACTAATCGGCGCACCCGTGTCCTTCGCTTTCATGCCGCGCACCAGACCGTCGGTAATATCCATGGCGATGCAACGGACAACATTGTCTCCCATGTGCAGCGCAACTTCAATGATCAAATTGTCTTCCTGATCATTGATGGCCGGGTTGGTAATCAAGAGCGCATTTAAAATACTGGGAAGTTTCCCTTCTTCAAAGGCCACGTCAACAACCGGTCCAATAACTTGAACAATCTTTCCGATATTCATAACTATCTCCTTACCAATAGTCTCATTAATATATTTTTACATGCAGCAGTCTGCTGCAGAAAAATTAACCTTTCGACAGAGCTTCTGTGCCACCAACGATATCCATCAATTCTGCCGTAATCGCCGCCTGTCTCGCCTTATTCATTTTCAGTGTCAATGAACTGATGAGTTCTTCGCAATTGCTGGTTGCGTTGTCCATGGCGGCCATCCGTGCGCCATTTTCACCGGCCGACGTTTCCAGAAGGGCACGGTAAACCAAAACATGGACATACATCGGCAGCAATTTGTGCAGCAATATCTCATCTGATGGCTCATAAACGTAATCGAGTCGTTTGTCAGACATCACATCGGCGTCCTGACCAATCGATGGCAAAGGGAATAACCGGACAACCGTAGGCTTTTGGACGGAAACATTGACAAACTGATTATAGATTAAATACAGTTCGTCATATTCTTCCTTCATGAAGGGCGTAATAACTTCATCCGCAATGGAAACCGCCAGGGTCATGTCGAATTTACTTAAAACATCAACTTTTTGAGCTAGAACATTCGCCTTTTTCCGGAAATAATCTCTTCCTTTCCGACCAACGTTAATCAGCGAAATATCCTTACCTTCTTTTCCTTTATCCCTTAAAAACCGTTCTGTCGCTTTAATTATATTAGTATTGAATCCTCCGCAAAGCCCTCGATCGGATGTCATGCAGATAACCCGAATTCTCTTGGGATCCCGAACGGCCAGCAGCGGATGCGTCATGCTTTCCACACGCAAGGCAAGACTGGTCAGAACATCCATAAATTTCCCGGCATAAGGCCGGAAATTTTCCATTTTTACTTGCGACGATTTAAATTTTGACGCAGCAACCATATTCATGGCGCGCGTGATTTGCTTCGTCTTTTGAACGGCGCCAACTTTTCTTTTTATGTCTTTAAGCGAGGCCACTGAAAATTCTCCTCAACTGTTTATTTTGGACGATAGCCATTCGCCCCTATTGCCAGAATTTCAACATGAAATTCATATTTTAGTTTAGCAATTTATTCCGCCACAAAAACGGAATCGAAAGCAGTCATGACTTCTTTCATCTTCTTTTCCAGCTCAGGAGAGATGATTTTCTTATCTTCTATTTCTTTCATGATTTCAGGATGCTTGCTTTCAACAAAACTCAAAAGCTGCTCCTCATAGACACGGACTTTATCAACATCGACTTTATCGATAAAGCCTCTTGTTCCCGCAAACAAAACAACTATTTCCTGTCCCAGAGACATCGGCTTAAACTGCGGTTGCTTGAGCAGTTCAACCAGACGGACACCACGATCCAACTGGGCTTGAGTCGCTTTATCCAAGTCGGAACCAAACTGGGCGAAAGCCGCCAATTCACGGAATTGCGCAAGATCCAGCTTCAAAGTTCCGGCAACCTGTTTCATCGCCTTCACCTGGGCAGCGCCACCGACGCGGGAAACCGAAAGACCGACGTTAATTGCAGGACGAATACCGGAAAAGAACAAGCTCGGTTCGAGATAAACCTGGCCATCGGTAATAGAAATAACGTTGGTCGGAATGTAAGCGGAAACGTCGCCGGCTTGTGTTTCAATAACGGGTAGAGCGGTCAAGGAGCCGCTGCCAAGTTCCTCACTGACGCGCGCTGCACGTTCGAGCAGGCGGGAGTGGTTATAGAAAATGTCGCCGGGGAAAGCTTCACGTCCGGGGGGACGGCGCAGCAGCAGCGAAATTTGACGATAAGCGACAGCTTGTTTGGAAAGATCGTCATAAATAATCAAAGCATCCTGACCGCGATCACGGAAATATTCACCGATACTGCAACCGGCATAAGCCGCGATATATTGAAGAGTTGCCGGGTCAGAAGCACAGCCGGCAACAACGCATGTATATGACATGGCGTCATACTGCTTTAATTTTTCCACAACCTGCGCCACGGTGGATTTTTTCTGGCCGATGGCAACATAAATACATTTGACGCCTGTTTCTTTCTGGCGAATGATCGCATCAACACAAATAGCCGTTTTCCCAATCTGACGGTCACCGATAATCAATTCACGCTGGCCACGTCCGATCGGCGTCATGGCATCAATGGCTTTGAGACCTGTGTACATCGGCTGATTGACCGGCTGTCGCTGAATAACACCGGGAGCAATCATTTCAATACGGCTATATTCGTTGGTTTCAATGGGCCCTTTGCCATCCAGTGGCGCTCCCGTCGCGTCAATGACGCGTCCGAGCAGTGCTTCACCAACGGGGACCTGGGCAATTTTGCCGGTTCTCTTGACGATATCACCTTCTTTAATATGGGTTACTTCTCCAAGGACGGCGACACCGACGTTATCCGCTTCGAGGTTGAGAACCATTCCCAGGATACCGCCCGGAAACTCGAGAAGCTCCATGGCCATTGCATTTTGCACGCCGTAAACTCTCGCGATACCGTCACCGACGGACAAAACCGTTCCCGTTTCGCTTATATCCAGCTTTTTTTCATAGCTTTTAATTTGCTCAGAAATAATTTGACTAATTTCTTCCGCTTTAATTGTTTCCATGCTTTATCTTGCCTCCCCTAAGAGATTCCTCATATTGTTCAATTGGCTCTTGATGCTCCCATCATAAAGCGTATCACCAACACCAATGACTATGCCTCCCAAAAGACCCGTTTCATTTTCAACAGTCACTTCAACCTTCCGGCCAGTTACTTTCTCCAGATTAACGCTGATGAAATCCTGCATTTCGCGAGATAGCGGAAATGCCGTTTTTATGCTTACCCTCACCGTCTGCAGTGATTCGTCCATCATTTGTCTATAGCAGATTTCGATATCTGAAAGAACGTCGATCCTTTTTTTGTCAATCAGCAACTTTAAAAAATTGATCGTCATCGGAGAAAGTGATAATTTACCGATGATCTTCTCCAATACATTTTTCTTGCTTTCCTGTTCAAATACCGGATTGGCTAAAAACACTCCCAGGTCCTTGTTTTCTTCAATAATTAAAGAAAACTGCCTGAGTTCGTTGTAATATTGTTCCAGCTGCTTTTCTTCCTCGGCGATTTCAAAAAATGCACGGGCATAGCGTTTAGAAATATTGCTGATCAATTTTTGTTCACCACCTTATCCATATATTCCTTGACCATGGCTTCATGATCCTGCGCGGTAATATTCCTTTTTAATATCTCTTCCGCCATCTGCACCGAAAGCGCAACCGCTTCACTGCGCAGTTGACCGGATGCTTTTTTCAGCTCCTGCTCAATTCGCGCCTGAGCATCTTCTTTCATCTTTTCGGCAACTTTCTTTGCGTCTTCAACAATTTTTTGCTTTTCAGCAATGCCCTGAGCCTTGATCATCTCAAAAATGCCGTCAATTTCCAGGGAAGCTTTATCAATCTTTTCCGCATACTCCCTATACTGTTTCTCGGCATCCGCCTTCTGAACGATGGCGTTTTCTATAGACTCTTTAATTTCCTGACGGCGACCAGCAAAAAAACCCTTAATTTTGGGCGCCAGAATCCAGGCCAGAAAACCAAAAATAATAACCGCATTTAAAGTTTTAAAAGCAAAGCCCTTCCACTGGGATTCACCATCATCACCGCCACCCGCGGCATAAGCCAAGCAGACTGAAGCAAGAACAATTACCAGGGAAAGGAACAGCGAAAAATAATTTGATCGGCGTGAAGATTTCATTGCACTCTCCTTCCCAAAACTTTTTCCGCGATTTCCAACGAAAGCTTAC
The DNA here is from genome assembly GCA_964351355.1 of uncultured Smithella sp. Taxonomy (GTDB): domain Bacteria; phylum Desulfobacterota; class Syntrophia; order Syntrophales; family Smithellaceae; genus UBA8904. Next base: position 4,991 of record CAYGNV010000035.1, on the reverse strand, counting down.
GAGACTGACTACCCAGTATTTCTCTCGCCGCTTGGATCTCCTTATCCATCCTCTGCTGGGACTCCTGAACGATCAAAGGTATTTCATTGCGGACGGCATCCACGATGTTTTTAGCCTGTTGCGATCCTTCACTGATAATTTCTTTTTTCAAATCAGACGCACTCGTTTTGGCCTTGTTGAGTTTTTCATCATATTCGGCAACTTTTTTATCAACAGAGTCCTTGAAAAGTTTAATCTCATTTTCAAGCTCTTCGATCTGTTTTTTACGGCGGTCAATGATGGATAAAATGGGTTTATAAAGAAGATAATTGAGGATAAAAATTAAGGCTATGAAAGTAGCCATCTGAACTAAAAGCGTATAATCCGGAATTACGGTGACCACAACTTACCTCGTCGTTTTTTTCAGAACCTATTGCCCCTTTAGTGATTTTTGCCGAGGAACAATCGGGGTGATTTAAATTTAATCTACATTTCAAACAGCGAAATCTCTGGCAGTGATTTATTTCAGAAACTTAAAGCTCAATAACCGGGCTTATGCTGAAACTAGCCACACCGCGAGGACGGAAGTTACTAATCATACCCTTGTTTGCTTGTCAAGCTTTTTTATGACCGGCGGTCTATTTTTGATAAATTCGGTGTTATCACAATTGAAATAAGTGTTTGAAAGAACTTAGTCCACTGCCAAACTAACATTTTTTTGTTCTTTCGCTTCAACCATATATGACCGGCCGTCAAAAAGCGCGCCTTCTTCCATAATAAAAACAGGAGTCCGTGCATCGCCCAGCAATTTGCCGGTGGAATGGATATTTATTTTCTCTTTTGCTTCAATACTGCCATGGACTTCACCACCGACATAAACACTATGAACAACCATATTTGCCTTCACTAAAGCGCCTTGACCAACATCAAGAGACCCCTGCCCGTGAATCTCTCCTTGAAAGTCGCCGTCAATGCGCACATTGCCCTTGAAAATAAGTTTGCCGATAAACTCGGCGCCCTTCCCTAGAAAAGCTTTTGTATCTTCAACCTGTTTCTTTTTTTCCCACATACGCTTCTCCTTACGATTCTGAATGAAAAACACATCAACGTTGCAAGATAAATCTGCGCACGCTCACATTCATCAATAGTCCTATCGCTCCCAATAACGTCACCATCGCCGAGCCGCCATAACTTAAGAAGGGCAATGGGATGCCCACAACCGGTATCATGCCTAACACCATCCCCATATTAATCACCACCTGCCAGGCAATCAGCGCCGTAATGCCAAACGCGAGTATCGTGCCCAATAAATCTTTTGAATGCAAGGCAATTTTTAAGCCCCAAATGATCAAAGACATAAACATCAACATTACCGCCAGGCCGCCGATGAATCCCCACTCCTCAGCAAGCACGGAAAAGACAAAATCCGTCTGCTGCTCGGGTAAAAACTTCAACTGGGTTTGCGAACCTTTTAAAAATCCCTTGCCTAAAAATCCTCCGGAACCAATCGCGATCATCGATTGAATGATGTGGTAGCCCGTGCCCAAAGGATCATTCTCTGGAGAAAGAAACGTCAGTAATCTGTCTTTTTGATAACCCTTTAAAAAGAGCCAGGCCAGGGGCAACATGGCCAGCACACTGACGACGGCAAGCAAGATGGACTTCCAATTCATACCGATAAACAGAACAATCGAAGCAGAGACAATAACGATCATTAACGCTGTTCCTAAATCAGGCTGTTTTAAGATCAGGACACAAGGAACAATCACCACCAGGAAAGGAACAAATAATTCCCTCAACAGGTAAGGTTCGTTGGATTTGTGATCGTCAAAATACCGGGCCAGGGCGATAATGATGGTCACCTTCATCAGCTCGGAAGGCTGAAATAAAAAGAATCCGAAAGAGATCCATCGTTGCGCGCCATTGGCCGTGTGACCGAACAGGGCCACAAAAACCAGGGACGCAAGAGAGATCGCATAAATAACATAAGCGGCTTGATTAATAGCGCGGTAATCCATTAAAAAAGCAATAAGCATTAAAGACAGGCCTATCATAATCCATTGCAACTGTTTTAAGTAAAGCGGTGATCGACTATCAATGAGACTGAAACCGGTGGAATAAATATTGATAATGCCGATGGCGCAGATAGACATCACCAAGGCAAATAACATCCAGTCAAAATTCTGGAATATGCGACGATCGTATTTAAGAAAAATCATTTTCTTCCTTCATGCAAATCCTGCTGTGAAGCATCAAATTTGTAAAAAGCTCATCAATCTCCGGTTTGATCGGCCGGTGGAATAATTGCAGCAATTTGACCCGTCTTTTCTTTCTTCTTGGCATCGAAATAGGCATTTAAAATCTTGCCGGCAATAGGCGCGGCAACGGCGCCGCCGCCTCCGGCATTTTCCGCAATAACAGCGATGGCGATTTCCGGATTTTTCATCGGCGCATAGCAAACAAATAAAGCATGATCTTTATGAAATGCGGCTATTTTTTTCTGCCGGCGGGCTTTTTCATCTTGCGGCAGCCCAATCACTTGGGACGTTCCTGTTTTGCCGCAAACATCGGCAGAAGGCCTGCGTGCTGCAGCGCCCGTCCCCCCCGGTTCATTCACCGCACCCCAGAGCGCACTATGGAGCACCGCTACTGTTTGCTGACTCAATTGGAGTTCTCCTTTTTTTTCGGGTAAATATTCTTTTTCAATGCGGCCGTCGGACAATTCAATCCGCTGCACAAGACGCGGTCGCCACCGGGTACCCCCGTTGGCCAGAGCGCCATAGGCTTGCACCAACTGCAGCGGGGTTGTTAAATTAAATCCCTGGCCGATGGATGTCGATATCGTTTCGCCGATCTGCCACGGTTCTTTCATACGGGCCAACTTCCAGTCTCTCGTGGGGACAAGCCCCTTTCTTTCATGGGCAAGCTCGATGCCGGTTAAATCGCCCAAGCCAAACATCTTTGCATATTTTGCTATCTTATCCACGCCGAGCATCTTTCCAACCGTATAAAAATAGACATCGCAGGACTCCACCAGCGCCTGGTGAAGAGCGACCGGACCGTGCCCATGTTTTTTCCAGCAGCGATAGCTTCTATTCCCCAGCTCGAAGGAACCATTACAAGATATTTTAGTGTCGGGAGTAATAATGCCTTCTTCCAGCGCAGCTGCGGCTACAATCAGTTTATAGGTTGATCCGGGTGGATACTGTCCGGAAATGGCCTTATTGGATAAAGGCTTCAGCGGATTTTTTTGAAGCTTCTCCCATTCATCACGGGCAATACCGCTATTAAACAAATTTGGATCAAAAGACGGCGAGCTGACCATCGCCAGAATAGAACCGTCCCGCGGATCCATCGCGACGGCCGCGCCGGGAAGGCCGGCAAAAGCTTCCCAGGCCGCCTTTTGCAATTGGGCATCTATCGTCAGTACAACATTGGAACCGGAAACAGGATCAATCCGTCCCAAATTCTTAATGCCCTTGCCAAATGCATTTACCTCAACAAGTTCATTGCCGCGACGGCCGCGAATATACGAATCAAGAACTTTTTCGATACCGTACTTTCCTGTAATATCGCCGGACAAATAATCTCCTTCTGGTTCTTCTAATTCCCTCTGGCTGACTTCACCCGTGTAGCCGATAATCGGCGCAATCATTTCTCCATCCAGATAAAGGCGGACAGGTGTGACCTCAATATAGACACCCGGCAGATCAAGTGCGTTTGTCTCCACCAAGGAGACTTTTTCCATGCCGACATTCTTTTCCAGTCGGACAGGCAGATAGGGATTAATGGTCTTGGGGAAAGGCCGATCGGAAGAAATCTCCAGCGTCTTCGTTTTATAAATATCTTTGATCCTCTGGAGCAGCAACTCATGATTGATGCCCTTGGTGGGCATGTACAACACATCAAATGAGGGACGATTATCGACCACAACAGTCCCGTTGCGATCCATAATCAAGCCGCGTAACGGCTGGATTATCCGAAAACGGACAGCGTTGTTTTCCGACCGCTGCTTGAGTTCATCTCCCCTGATGACTTGCAAATACCAGAGGCGAATCAGCAGAATGGATAGAAACAGACCGACCAGAATGAGGACGATTTTAAGCCTCTGTCGAAATTCCGCCGGTTCCGGTCCGTTGCGGAGACCGCATTGTTTTTCCATACATTAACCCTTCTACCTTGCGCATCATATAAAAAAAGCCGACGGAAAGAACGCTGATCAGCAAAGCCTGCGGCAAAAAAACCAAAAGCACGTTACTCAACATGTCAAATTCAAACACAAAATGATAGAGCGAAATCAAAATCAGCGACTCCACAAGAGAGCAAATCAGGCTGAAAAGAGCGATTACATAAAACTTCCCCTAGGCAATACGCGATGAAACAAAAAAAGAAAACATAAAAATAAACAAATAAATCATTGTAAATAATCCAAGAATTGATCCGGATACAGCATCAAACATAAAGCCCATCATGAAGGCCAGAATAATACCTTTCATCAAATCCAGACGAAACCCGGCATAGATGACAACGACCAGCGAGAACTCCAGCGTAAGCCAACCGGAAAAAAGGACATCGGCCAATGTACTTTGAAATACAACCAACCCAATGGTCACAAAAGGCAATAATAAATAATAAATCATTTTGTTGTTTTCTTTTCTGCGGAAATTTCCTGTTGATCGGCTACCAGAACCAGAACCTCCTCCAGTGCGGTAAAATCAACCAAGGGGGCTATCTGGATTTTCAAAAACAATCCGACATCCATAGGGTCAACACGACTGACCTTGCCAATAAGCAATCCTTTGGGAAAAATATTACTCATGCCGGATGTCATAATCACATCACCTTCTTTGACATCCTGAATTTTGGAAACGTACCTGACCACGCAGCCACGCGATCCGGCGCCGCGAACAATTCCCTGCACCCGCGTCCGTTGTATCAGCGCATCCACGTTGGAATGCTCATCAATCAGCAGCAGAACTTTCGAACTGTGCCAGGAAACATCCGTCAATCTT
>CAYGNV010000034.1:1408-17040 GCA_964351355.1 uncultured Smithella sp. | reverse complement strand
GCCTGTCCGGTTGCGTACATGCCCTGACGCCATACAGGGACCGCAACCGGCAGGCAAATTGAGAGGATAACCGTGACGGACATCAAAAAAAATCTGCTGCGCTTTGGGACAATCCTGTTGATCGTCGTCCCGATTTTATATTTCACCCAGGGTCCCACCGCCCTGCGAATTGTTTTGTATAAAATGGCCCTGGCCTTTTTGGGCGTAGCCAGCGCCGAGTTGGTCTGGGCTGTATTTTTCAGGCCGGTATATGGTCGAACAGAGGTGATATTTGGTGAAGAACTCCTTAGCATTATGGTTTTTCGTGGTTTGCTTTACGCTGCTCTCATTATGGCTCTTACCCTCGGTTTGTAGCGCGGAGCCGAAAGCAAACTCAACGATTAATCGCTGCATGAAATACCGGGTGCAGGTCATCCGCGAGGCGCGGTATCACGTAGGCCCCGATGCGCCTGCTCATGAATTCATGGGGCAGATTGAAACGGAAAGCCGGTGTAGTGAAGGCATCACAGCTTTTGACGGCGGCATGGGACTGGGGCAGTTCATGCCGGAAACGGCGGACTGGATACACGGCAAAGAGACTGCCCTGCGGGACATATCGATGCAGCCCGTGCCCTATAATCCGCGCTGGTCGATCCGGGCGATGATTCTTTATAATCGATGGCTGTATCAGAATGTAGATTGCCGGGATTGGCATTATGCCTATCGGGCCTACAACGGTGGGATCGGCATCCTCAACAAAGAGATTAACAGGGCTGGCACCTGCGATTATCAGGCCGTTGATGCGGCCTGCAAAAGGAAGATTATCCAACTAAAGAAGGGCACGCTTAATCTGTGCAGCGTCAACACGATCTACCCGCATAAGATCAGGCAAGCGGGCAAAAAATACAAGGTGGCCACGCAATGAGTCTTGTCAACAAAATCATCATCGGAGCACTTATTATGTTGCTGACCATCGCGTGCATCGCCGCATTTGTCGGCTGGCGGCGGGAAATCCCCGTGCTCTCCCGGACGGAATATCTTCCCGCGCCCGAAATAAAAAAGGCAGCGAAAATTCCGCGCATGCGCGTGCCGGTTAAAGAGATCGTTGCTCTGGATAAAAAAGTGGCAGCAAAAACAATGCAGATCCCGGAAGCCCTGGTCAAGGATGATCACCAGCAAATCACGGCCACTGCTGCTGTGCCCCCTTATGAAGGCCAGACCAATACCCTGGTCGTAATGGACACTTCCACGGGCGAATCGCAAATTATCGCCAGGCAAGAACCTCTTTCATTCATTGCTTTCGAAACAAAAAAAGAAATTGGCGTGCGCTACGGCATAACGATCAAAAACGGCATGGAGGCTGATGTTTTTGGCCGATGGGATTTTCTGAGGATAGGCAGCATCCATCTCGGTGTGTACGGAGAAGTAAATTCCCTGGGTGATGGCAAGGCGATGCTCAGTCTTGCGTATAGGTGGTGATGATGGACGAAGTCGACCGCGCACAACAGAACAGCGAGGTTTATCAGGACGCAGCAATGAAGTCGCACCGCGTTAAGTGCAACGCTTCACGAGATACGCTTCACGCTTCACGCCCGACGTGTGAAGACTGCGGCAAGCGTATTCCGGCGGCGCGGCGCAAAGTCAAACCTGACGCCGACCGCTGCATTGAATGCCAGAAAATATACGAACGGGGAGAAAACACATGACACCAGATCAGATCGCGGCACTTCCGGCTATTGCAGCCATCATCACGCAAATAGGTACCTGGCCCATCGGCGGATTGCTCGCCTCCGTGATCTTCGGTCCCTGGATCATACTGGCTATGACCTCCCGGTCGATGGACAAAAGACACGAAGCGGCGATGAAAATGTATGAGTCCAACGTCAAGCTGGTTGAAAATTATGAAACAATGGCATCCCAACAAGCCGACACAATACGGCTCAGCATTGCGGCGACAACGGAACTGACTACCTATTTAAAAACCCGGACACCATGTCATGCGCTGCTGATCAGGAGAAACCAAGGATGAGCCTACAAAACGAAATGCGCCGCACGCGGCTAACCAATCTTGAATACACCTGTAAACGCCTGCGAGCGGACATCACGGCGCTGGCCCGGCTGATCTGCATCAATATTGATCTGAGCCTGCACAAGATCGAGGATATGCCTGTGGCTGAAATCGACAGCCAGTGGGACGACATGAAATCGAAGTGGGCCGAACTGATCGTCGCCCGGGAAGAAATCAAGCGGCTGGAAGAGGAATTGAAGTAGAAGAAAACAGATTTAAGTTTTTAGTAATTACTTAAAACTTAACTACTTAAAACTGGAGTGAAACGACTTTGGCTGAAAAAGGCGCGCGCACACAACTGGAACCGGTGGCCAGGCAGATGTACATCGACGGACGATCTCTTACCGCGATTGAAGCCGCCCTGGACGTATCGCGCCAGACGTTGGCCGTCTGGAAAGGTAGTACAAAAAAACCAACCGAAGATATGGACGAATGGGACAAGGCACGCGCCCGCAAAGCTAATTTCAGTTTGCGGATGGAAGCTCTCCTGGAGCGCGAACTGACCTTCGCGGAAGAAAGAGAACCGGGCGCGATAGGTGGTGCGTCCCTGGATAACTTGACCAAGCTGGGCAGCCTGGTCGTGAAGTTCCGGCTGGAAGAAGCACGCAAACAAACCATCTCGGAGGCCGCTGATCGTGCTGAAGAAACGGCCAAGCAGGAAGGCGTATCAGAGGAAACCCTTAAAAAGATTCGCAGAGACGTTTTGAAGATGGCGCAATAAATGAGAAAAGGCAAAGCAAAAATAATTCCGACAAATCCGGACAGCCTCTTCCTGAACTTCCAGGGAAAATGGATCGTTGACCGCAATCGACTCAAACTAATGGAGAAGGCTCGGCAGATCGGCATATCATGGAGCACCTCGTATGCCTGTACCGAGCGCACGGCCATTGCAGGTGCAAGAAACGATCAGTGGGTCTCCAGCCGTGATGATTTGCAGGCGCGCCTCTTTATTGAGGACTGCAAGATGTGGGCGCAGATGTTTAAACTGGCTGCGGAGGATCTCGGCGAGCGGGTGATTGATGAAAAAAATAAAATCTCCGCTTACGTGCTGAACTTCTCCTCCGGCAAACGTATTCACTCCATGAGTTCCAATCCGGACGCTCAGGCAGGTAAACGCGGCGCTCGCGTGCTCGATGAATTTGCCCTGCATCCCGATCCTCGCAAATTATGGACCATCGCCTATCCGGGCATTACCTGGGGTGGCACACTGGAAGTAATCTCCACCCATCGCGGCAGCGCTAATTTTTTCAACCAACTGATCCGGGAAGTGCGCGAGCATGGCAACCCAAAGAAGATCAGCATGCACCGCGTCACGCTCAAAGACGCCCTTGACCAGGGTTTCCTTTACAAGTTGCAAAAGAGCCTTCCTGTGGATGATGAAATTCAGTCAATGGATGAGGCGCAATATTTTGATTATGTCCGATCCGGATGCGCAGATGAAGAATCTTTTCAGCAAGAATACATGTGCAACCCGGCGGACGATGCTTCGGCGTTTTTGGAATATGATCTGATTGCCGGTTGTGAATTCGGCGCAAACGAATACCAGGAAATGGAATATGACCATCTATCGGATCGCTCGGGAAGCGATCCCTACAAAAACCGACGCCTCTTTGCAGGGTTGGATATCGGGCGCAAAAAAGATTTGACCGTGCTGTGGATTCTGGAGCTTCTGGGCGACACGCTCTACACGCGCAAAATCATCACTCTAAAGAATATGAAAAAACCGGATCAGGAAAAGGTGCTCTTCCCCTGGTATCCGCTGATTGAACGCACCTGCTTTGACTATACTGGTCTTGGCATCGGCTGGGGTGATGACGCGCAGCGAAAATTTGGAGAGCATAAAATCGAGCTGGTCACCTTCACGCCGAAGGTCAAAGAAGCCCTGGCATATCCGGTGCGCGGTAAGATGGAAGACAAAAAGCTGCGCATACCCTACGACCCGCATATACGAGCGGATCTGCGGGCGGTTACCAAAGAAACGACGGCTGCGGGCAATATCCGCTTTACGGCAGAACGATCCGAGGAAGGACATGCCGACCGATTCTGGGCGCTGGCGCTGGCCATTCATGCCGCATCAACTCCTTCTGGACCGATTGAATATCAATCCACCGGCACCCGACGAGTAACCTCCGGTGAATCGATGAACTCATTCATGGGGAGGCAAGGCTAAGCGATGACCGAGAAGTATAACGCAAAAATACCCCACAATCGATTGAGGGAGCAAAATGGCCATAACCGGCGGGGTATTTTCTTGACACTGTTTATAAACATGTTTTTGGGCGTAATTCGGGGGGAATTTTAATGCTGCTGGACCAATTTGGGCTGGAAATCAAAAAGCCTCAAGGAATCGCCGACGAATTTGCGACCCTGGCGAAGGATATCGACCTTTTTGCCGGGTGGATCAAACGCCTGGAAAATCCAGATCCGGTATTGCGCAGCGAAGCGGCGGGAAAAGGCCTCAAACTTTACGACGAAGTCGAGCGCGATGCTCATGCGGGCAGTGTTTTGCAGCAGCGCATCATGGCCATCGTCGGGAAGGAATGGGAAATCACGCCCGCCAAGTCCGCCAAAAGCAAGGGACGCCCGTCATCCACGACGCAGGAACAAGTCATCGCCGAATTTGTTGCCCGGGTCCTGATGGATTTTAACTTCGACCAGGCGCGGCAGGAACTGCTCAAGGGCCTTCTCTACGGCTTCTACAGTGCGGAAATCATGTGGACCGTTGCCAACGGCAATGTCATCGCCATCAAAAAGCTCATCAGCAAACATCCGCGCCGCTTTATCTTTACGCCGGAGCGCGAGCAGCGGCTGATCACCTTGCAAAACATGATCGACGGCGAACCACTGCCGGAGCGCAAATTTGTCACCTTCACCTACGGCGATTCCGACAACCCTTATGGCAAGGGCCTGGGGCAGCGCCTCTGGTGGCCGGTCTGGTTTAAAAAGCATGGCATAAAATTCTGGATGGTCTTCCTGGAAAAGTTCGGCATGCCGACCGTCGTCGGGAAGTACCCGCCGGGCACACAGAAACCCGAACAGATAAAACTACTAAATGTCATTGAGGCCATTCAAACGGACACTGGCATCACCATACCCGACAATATGGATCTGGAATTTCTGGAAGCCTCGCGCTCCGGGAAGGTAAGCCATGAGCAGCTTTGCGAATACATGGACAAACAGATATCCAAAGCGGTGCTGGGGCAGACGGCGACAACCGAAGGCTCGCCGGGAAAACTGGGAAACGATCAAAGTCAAAGCGACGTAAAGCAGGAAATCACCGAGGCCGACGCCGATCTTCTTGACGGCTGTCTCAATGAGTCAATGATCAAATGGATCGTGGACTACAACTTCCCCAACGTTGTCGCGTACCCAACAATTAAAACTTACGCCAACGCCAAGCCGGATCTGACCGCCCGCAGCGCCATCGATAAAACGTTGGTGGTCGATATCGGCCTGCCGGTGGCCGTGAATTATTTCTACGAAACATACGGAGTCCCCGCGCCGCAGCCCGGCGACGTATTGGTCGCGCCGGCAAAGCCGGGTACATTTACAATCCCCGGCCCGACAGCGCCGCAATTTGCCGAAGTTCCGCCCGACTGGCGTGTTGCCTATATGTCAGCCCTCAAGCCATCCTTGCAAAATGCGCGCATGGGCGCTCTTGATGAAATCGAGACCTGGTTGCGCAAACAGAGCTTCGCGCCCAAGGAGACCGAACTCCTTGCCGCTGTCCAGGGTATATTAGGCGCGGCCTTCAGCGTCGTGGACAGGCCAGTGATTAAAAAGGCCGTCGCGGAAATCTATAAAACATTCCGCATCCCAGGCCCCGTGGCGGTGGCTGAATTCGGCGGGCCGGATCTCCGTGCCATGAATTTTTTATCCAAGGTAGATAATTTCTACATCTCCAAGTGGGTCCAAAACCCCGACGCGGTTGAAACAGTCAAAACATTTTTAAGCGAACATTATCTCCAGGGCGGCGCTGGCCTGTATGGACGCGCCCTGCCGGAAAACTATCAGGCCTTCCGGGATCTCTTCGGCCAGAAACTTGCCGATCTGGAAGACTACCAGGTTTCCCGCATCATCGACACCTCAGTGACCAGGGCGCAGAACTGGGCGTCCACCGCACAGCTCCATGAAGGCGGGATCACCGAGCTGGAAGTTTACGAGCCGACAATGGACTGCGACTTCTGTGCGGAAATGAACGGCAAAATCATCAGCGTGCCCACCGCCTACAACACAATGACCAGGCAGGCGGGTATGTCGCCGGACGAATATGCCGCCGAGATGAAAACCATCACGCCCACGGTAGGAAATGCAGAGGCGCTGGTAGCCAGGGGCATTTTGCCGCCCTATCATCCGCACTGCCACGGTATCGTGATCAAGCGCGTGAAGTAGGGCGGGCTCCCCGAGCACGCCGAGAAAGGTGAAAAGTTAGATGGACATCATCATGACCATGACGCCGGACCCCGGACGATTGATGAAACGCATCAAAGAAGACGCAGCAGGCGCGCAGAGGGCTGGCATGATCAATCTCGTAGCCACCATAGAGGCGCTGGCCGTTAAGTCCGCGCCTAAAAAGACCAGCAACCTGGCGCGCACGCGGACAACGAGTGTCTTTGCTGCCGGAAGTCGCGGCACAATCGCTTTCACCGCACCCTATGCTGGATTCGTCCATGAAGGCACAGGACTTTACGGGCCGCACAAAACAAAGATCGTTCCTAAGTCCAAGCAGGCCCTTTTCTGGCCCGGCGCTGGACATCCGGTCAGAGCCGTCAAGGGCATGAAAGCGCGTCCGTGGCTTAAGATTGCAGCAGGCGACGTTAAAGTCGATGAAGTGTTCCAGGAAGGCATGCAAAATTATCTAAAGAGTAAGGGGGATTAAACGATGACGGAACCTAAAGGTTTTGATGCTTGGATACCCATATTCCGGGGCGGGCAACAGACTGCCGGCAACGGGAAAGAATACGACGGCGACGCGCTGATTGACACAGCCATCGCCAAATTCAGCGCGGCAAAGCATGAGCCGCCCGCTGTTATCGGCCATCCCAAAGAAGACGCCCCCGCTTATGGCTGGGTCGCAGAGTTGAAAAAAGGGGCCGACAATCTGGGCAACCTACTTTTGGCCAAGTTTAAACAGGTACAGCCGGAATTTGCCCAGGGTGTCAAAGACGGACGGTATAAAAAACGTAGCGCAGCCTTTTACCCGGACGGCACGCTGCGGCATGTCGGGTTTCTCGGAGCGATGCCTCCTGCGGTCAAGGGACTGCCCGATGTAGCCTTTGCCGAGGCTGCGGAAGCCAGTTTTGAATTTTCCGAGCCCTGGGCATGGAATTCCCTGGCGGACGTATTCCGCCGCCTGCGGGAATGGCTGATCGAAAAAGAAGGACAGGATACGGCAGACCGGATTGTCCCGGACTGGAAAATAGAAGATCTAAGATCGGCGGCAAACCCGCCTATCGACGAAGAGCAACCCCATCTATACAACGAGAAGGAGGATACAAATATGAATTTGAAAGAAAAAGTAGCCGCGTTATTCGCGGAAATCATCGCACTTTTGCCGGGCGCTGCTCAGACGCCCGCGCCCGCGCAGGCCGGAATTCAGACATTCAGCGAGGCCGATCTGGAAAAAATCAGAACGGACGCCGAGGCAAAAGGAAAGCAAGCAGCCGCAGCAGAATTTGCGGAACAGAAACGGCAGACATACCTGTCCACCATCAAGACCGACATCGCCACATTTTGCGAGAGCCTGGTCAAAGCGGGCAAGATAACCCCGGCCACTGTTTCCTTCGGCCTGCCCGAGATCCTTTTCTCGCTGGCCGAAAGCGATGATCAAATTGAATTTGGTGAGGCCAAAGAAAAGGCCACCGCGTTCGACCGCCTGAAAGCGATGCTGGAATCAGCCACGCCTCTGGTAACCTTCAGCGAAGTAGCAACCAGAAGCAAAGGCGCGGGTGGAGCCACAGGTAATGCGGGCGAAAAACTGGACCAGCTCACCAAGGCCAAAATGCAGGAGCAGAAATCCTTAACCTATAGCGCCGCCTTTGCCGAAGTGCAGAAAGAAAATATGGCGCTGGCCGAGGAATACATAACCGAGATTCAGGGCGAATAAATCGTTGGGCCTTTCCGCCTTTTTCCCTCTCCCTCGTGTGCCCTTCAGGGTATGAGGGGAGAGGCACGGGGAGGGTAAAAAATAACATAACCAAACGTTAAGGAGTAAAAAATGGAAAATAAAATTTTAGACATATCCTTCCCGGCCATCGAAAGCCTGGTGAATGATCAGTACAAGTTTGTCGTTCTCACCTCTACGGGTGTACGGCGTCCCGACAACGAGACCGAAGCGCTCATCGGCATCTTGCAGAATTGTCCCGCATTGGGCGAAGCGGCCGCCGTCCGCATCCTGGGCATCAGCAAATTGCAGATGAACGACGCCATCGCCGTCAACGCCTTTGTCAAAGCCGAATATGTAAGCGCCGCCGACGCGGGCAAAGGCAAAACCGCCGCAGCCGCACTGGCCTATTCCAGAGCATTAGTTCTGGAAGCATCGGGCGCGGAAGACGATCTGGGTTCCGTGCTGCTCACCGCGCAGGTGCCTGGCATCACCCAGACCGGCTGGTTTAATACAACCGTGACAACCGATGCCACCGCAGGCGCAAGAACCTACACCGCAGCCGAACTGATAGGCGCACTGATCCTGCGAGACCCGACAGGCGGAAACCGTTCCGACGTCACACCCACGGCGGCTCTCATCGTGGCCGGATTCGCCGGAGGCATTGTCGGGTCCAGTTTCGAGTTCACCATCCGCAACACGGCGGACGCGGCGGAAACCATCACCGTCACAGCAGGCGCAGGCGTGACGCTGTCCGGTACCATGACCATCGCGCAGAACAACAGCAAGCGGTTTCTGTGCCGCCTGGATGATATCGGCAGCGGAACGGAAGCGGTCACCATTTATAGCTTGGGCACCGTCGTCCATTAGAATTTAACCAGGTAGGGCGCGCACCCCGTGCGCGCCGCGCCTTTCACCGAAACCGAAATTTTAGGAGGAAACAAACATGGGCCAAAACGTAAAAGAAATGATGGTCGCAGGACCGCTGCAAAACATATCCATCGCGTTTAAAAACGAAGAGTATATTGCCGACCGCGTCTTCCCTATCCTGGACGGCGCAGATCCCAAGGCCAAGATCACCGTCTACAACAAGGCGGACTGGTTCCGTGACGAAGCGGGCATCCGCGCAGCCGGAACCCGCGCCAACCGTGGCGGATACAAGATCGACGAAGTTTCTGTTGCCACGAAGGAATGGGCGTTTGCCAAAGAAGTCACCGATGAAGACCGCCGCTTTTCTAAACTGAAAAATGCGCCGCCTTTGAAGCCGGATGAAGACGGCATCGCCTTTGCGTCGGATGTAGTTGATCGCAAAAAAGAAGTTCGTGTTTCATCGCTGATTACCGGCGGAACATGGGTGGACGGCAATGTAGGCGGCGAAGACACCGAGGGGCTTTGGAGCCCGGCAGGAGCAACCAATACTTTCCTAGCGGATATCACCAAAGCCAAAAAGGCCATCAAATCCAACACGGGCAAAAAACCCAACGTATTGGTCATCGATGAGGCGACATATCTCGCGGTCAAAGAATGCGAGGCCATTACAGAAAAGATCAAATACACCCAGCGTGCCGTCCTGACATCAGATCTGCTGGCCGCAATACTGGAACTGGACGAAGTCCTGGTCGGCGGTGCGATCAAAAACACCGCCAAAGAAACCAAGGCAGGCACCGAGTTTACCGGCGCAAACATCTGGGAAGTCAACGCCGGAAAAGGCATGGGCTTTTTATTCCATCGCCCGAAAGTGCTCGGCCTGAAAGTAGCCACGGCAGGTATGCAGGTGCGCATCGCCTACGAAGACGGCCAGCCCCGGCGCGTAACCACCTGGCGCGAACCTGCGGAACATCAGGATGTTTACGAAGTGGCGGAAGAGACGGATATCGTGCTGGTGCACGCCGCGCTCGGGTACCTCTTCAAAGACACCTACGCAACCTAAGGACATTATCGGGGCGGGATCGTATAACCTGATGCCCTAAAGGGTACGCGAGGTCACACGTATGACCTCCCGCCCCGATACTGAAAACAAAAGGCGGAACTCATGTACAGCACAATTTCCGATATTAAGCAGGCCCTTCCGGAGGAGATCGTCATCCAGTTGACCGATGATGAAAACCTTAAACCGACCGCGATTAGTCCGGTCAACACGGCCCATGCGGCCATCATCGGGCGGATTGATGAGGCAATAGAATCGGCGGATGCGGAGATAGATGGCTATTGCGCCTCGAAATATTCTGTGCCCTTTACCACCGTGCCACGCCTGATTACGGTGCTGTCCGTGGAGATCGCCATTTACTATCTGTATAAACGGCGCACCGTACCGGAGAAAATTGAAAAAGCCTATGACAAGGCGGTTGCTCGATTGAAAGACATTTCGCGCGGTCTATTGTCCCTGGGGATTGATCCGCCTCCGGCACCAGCAGCATCGGGCGGTGCCGAGTCCAATAAGTCGATGTCTGATCGCATCTTTACCATCGGAAAAATGGGAGGTTTTTAAATGCTGACGGATATCGAGGAAGGAATCGTCGCAAGACTGAATGCGAAACTGACCGGCGCAAACCGCATCGCCATTGATGAAGCACACAGCGCGTTGTCTCTCAAGGTTCCGGTGGTCGATGTGATTGTGGGCGGCGGCGGATTTGCCAAAATCGCTCAGCAATATAAAATAACGCCGCAGGTCTTTGTGATTGTGACGTTTCAGAATCTGCGGAGCGTCGCGGACCGTCGGAAAGGTGTCTATCCCATACTGGAATCCATCGTGGCGCTGTTGGTGGGCAACAAGTTCGGCCTGGCTATCGACGCCCTCGTGCCCAAGCGCCTGGACAATATCACCGAAGAGAAGGAAGCCGGGGAAGGCAAGATTGTTTTTCAACTGGAATTTGAAACCGGCTTTATCATCGAGAAATTGTCCGATGAAGCCATTGTGGATCTGCTCCGGATCGGCCTGAATTATTACCTGAAGCCCGGAGACGACAAAGTAGACGCCGTCGACACGGTAACATTGTCAACATAGCACAAGGGGTTGCAACCCCTTGTTCTCGAGAAGGAGGAAACCATGCAAGTATCAGCAGTACCGGGCACCCACTGCCCCAAAGAAGGCAAGCCGCGTCTGTATATTACAGACAACGTACCTGAAGAGGTTCCCGACAGCGCTTACTACCGCCGCCTGGTCGCCGATGGATCACTGATCCTCGCCGCATCCGGGGCAAATGCAAACGCCGGGTCGTTTTCGGACAAAATTCAGGAGACCGCAAAAGAAAAGGGAGGTAAAAAATAATGGCATCAAAAAACATTTCATTTGATCAGATTCCCGCGAGCATCCGCAAGCCGGGCAAGTATTTCGAGTTTAACACCAAACTGGCCGTGCGGACATTGCCTGCCAACAAGCAGAGCATGCTGATCATCGGCCAGCGGCTCACGGCAGGCACCGTAGCGCAGCTTATTCCTACGCGGGTCTTTTCCGATGCGGAAGCCGCCACCTATTTCGGCGCGGGCTCCATCGCGCACCTCATGGCGCGCGCGGCCATCAAGGCCAACGCCTATCTGGACCTGACCGTCTGCGCCCTGGACGATTCCGCCAGCGCCCCGGTGGCCCGTGTGCAGACCCTGGCCATTACCGGACCGGCCTCGGGAAGCGGCACACTGACGCTGTATGTCGGCAACGCCCGCTATCAGATCGGTATCGCCTCGGCGGAAACCGCCACAGAAATTGGTACGGCATTGAAGGCGGCGCTGGATAATGATCCGGCCCTGCCCTTTACCACGGTGCATACCACAGGCACCATTGTGTTTACCGCCAAAAACAAAGGCGCCGTGGCCGGGCAGATTGATTTCGAAATTATCATCACGGCCGCCGGTGTTACGGCAACCAATACCGCCACCACGCCCGGATCGGTTGACCCGACGCTGGCCACCGCCCTGGCCGCTGTCTATGCCAGCGACTACGACATCGTGGCCGTCCCGTTCGATGACGCCACGTCGCTGACCGCGCTCAAAACCCATCTGGACGGTATTTCCGGCCCGATGGAGCAGCGTCCCTGCGTGGGCGTATTCGGCTATGACGGCGTGCTGGCCACCTTAACCACCCTGACCACTACCACCGTCAATTCCGGCCGCATCCTGTGCGCCTACGTGCGCGGCACCAGAAGCCCCGCCTATGAAATCGGCGCAGCTATGGCGGCGATTATGGCCTTTGAAGAAGATCCGGCGCGGCCGCTCAACACCCTGGCGCTCGCCAATATCGCCGCACCGCCGATCCCGCAAAGATTTTCCCGGACAGAGCAGGAAACCCTGCTGTATAATGGCGTGACACCGATTGAAGTCGGTCCCGGTGAAGTATGCCAGATCGTCCGCGCCGTCAGCACCTACATTCACGATGCGCAAGGCATTGACGATGTTTCGCTGCTGGATATCACCACCATCCGCACACTGGATTATGTGCGCCTGGCTATCCGGACGCGGATTGCGCTTCGATTTCCGCGAGAAAAGCTCTCCAGCAAAACGCCGGAGGCGGTGCGCGATCAGATCATGGATGTGCTCTATCAGCTCCAGGATCTGGAAATTGTCGAAGAAGTTGAAGCCAATGCCGCAGGCGTTATCTGTGAGCGTGATTTGCAGGATGTAAACCGCCTGAACGCCAAGATCCCGACGGATGTGGTCAACGGCCTGCACGTCTTTGCCGGTCGGATTGATTTGTTGTTATAGGAAAATAGACTGAAGGCCGAAGGCTGAAGGATATGCGGAAGCGCGCATCACCTGAAGGTGACAAGTAGCGCGCCACAAATCAGCCTAATAGTCTTCAGTCTTCAGCCTAAATATCTATTAAGGAGAAAACCATGTCAGAAGAATATGTCAGCCAGGTACTGCTGGAAGTAAACGGCAAAAACATTACCGATTTCAAGTCGGTTGAGGAAAAAGAATTTGAACTGCACAAAGCCGTCAATTTGATGAACTGCACCGGGCATATGACTACGCATCCGCGCTATGGCGTGAATCTGGAATATGTCATCCCGTTCGACACACCGGAATTTGATTTTACAAAGGTCAAAGGCGGCACCATCACCATCGATTACCAAAACGGCACGCGGATAAAATACACCGGTGTTTATGTCCTGAAAATCGGCTCCCTGAAACACGATGGCGACAAGGAATCCACCCGCACCATCGAGTTTTCCGCCAGAGACCGCAAATAACATCGTAGGGGCGGGGTATTCCCGCCCCATACCACCTGCAGGTGGCAAGACCACGAAAGGACACATAGCATGTTAACAGAAAAAGGAACCTTACCTGCCGGGGTTGAATACAACGGCGAAACCCATCGCGACTTTGAGATCCGCGAGCAAATCGTTAGTGATTCGGTGGACGTATTTGACGATCCGGCCCAGGGAGTAAAAGCGGATAAAAATAGCCGCTACTATGGTCTGTGCATCACAGCCAGGCAAATTGTCCGACTGGGAACAATCCCCAAAGGCGACATTACCCCCGAATTACTGATGGGCATGCTCAATGAGGATTACAACGCAATTTCACTGGCGGAAGTGAGGCTGGCCGCAAAGCGCAGCACGTTTCGCCAAGCGGAATAGGCCATATCGCCGACTGATTGTGACGCTGTTAAAAATAGGCTTCACCTATCCCGAAGCGCTGGCCATGCCGGAAAAAGAGGCCATTGAATACTTGGACGCCTACAACAATATGAGAAAGCCAAACGCGGAAGGCACAGGCAAAAAATATATCGTCAAACGTAGGGCGGGCTCCCCGAGCACGCCGCCAGCGGATCGCTCGGGGAGCGATCCCTACAGCAAGGGGAATTGAAACATGCCGGACATGAAAGTAGTTTTAGAACTCATTGCCAAATCGGAGAAATTCCAGCAGGGAATGAATGCAGGCGAAAAAGCCCTGACCGGATTCCGTGGCCATGTCGGCAACGTCATCAGCCATGTGACTGAAGCCACAAAGCGCATCGGCATGCTGGGCCAGGCAGCCACGGCATTAAGCACCGGCCTTGTTCTCAAAAAGCTCTTTTCCCTGGCGGATTACATGCCCATCGATGATGCCCTCCTGCGCATGCGCGTCAACCTCAAAGCCACAAGCGCGGAAATGGACGCCTTTAAAAAGAAGGTTGCCTCCGTGGCCGGGGAAACAGGACTGGAACAAGGGCAGGCTTTTCAGGCGGCGCATAAATTGTCTTTCGCTTTCAATCAAGACGACATTTTGCAAATCATGAAGGTGTCCGACAACACTGCCGACGCCATGAAAGCGCCCTATGACGTTGTCCAGGACCGCATCGTCCAGATCATGAAACTTTATCGACTGACGGCCAAAGAGGCCGCTGGCGTTGGAGACGCGCTGGTCGCTTCACGGGTTGACGTGGAATCGCTTGATACCGTCATGCAGCGGCTTGTTTTACGCGGCGGTTCTAAAAAAGATTATACACAGACCCTGGGCATGATTCGTGGCCTGGGCATGGCTGGCATGAGCAATCCTCGCGTCATTATGCAGCTCAACGAAGTCCTGGGCGCAATTCAGGATAAGGGCGACATTCTGGAAGCCAGTGGCATTAAAGTACGGAAGATAAATGCAGACGGCACAACAGAATGGCGCGATCAGCTCGAAGTATTAAAAGACCTTGAAGCGTACCTACAAAAGTGGCGCAAAACATTAAGCACAATAAAATTTGATGAGCAACTGGCTAAAGTATTCGGCCCGAATGCCCGCCAGCGGCTGGATTTCGTTTTCAGCCAGAAGGAAAACTTCAAAAAGGGCATGGAAGAAATGGGCCGCGCAGCCCAGATCGCCGCAGAGCGTTCGGCCGCCGCAGGGGAAACGTGGGAAAAGAAGTTAAGCCAGATCAAAGCCAATCTCGGTAGCATCAAAGCGGATATGAGCTTTATTTACGATCTGGCTAAAAAGCCGTTTGCATATCTTGCCGAATCCCCGGAAGCAACCAAAGCGGCGGGTTACACCGCAGCCGGTGCATCCCTGACGGTGCTGGGTGTGCTGGCGGCCGTTAAAGGACGTGAATTTTTTAAAGGCATGGGAAAATTAGGCGGAGGTATTGCCGCTGGCAAAGTTTTGGAAGAGACAACCGGCGTGACACCTGTCTTTGTTACCAATATGCCCGCAGGTGGTCTCAGTGCTGTGCCCTCCGCTGCAAAAGGCGGCGGCTTTGCTCAAAAGTTGCCCTTTCTGGCTGCTGGCGGCGCGCTTGGCGCGATCACTGCGGCAATTGCCGGAGGATCGTATCTATACCTGAACAAGGGCGGTCCTGACGCTTACGCAAAGGCAAAGCCATACCTTAATACAGGACCTGCCGGAATGTTTACTCAAGGGATATTTAATTTAACAGCCCTACTCTCCGGCTATTTTGATACGCATAAGCAACCAATGAATACGCACAAACAGCCGATCACTGAAGTGCCGCCAGCACCGGCTTGGATACAACCAATTTCAACCGCCCCGATTGCAAAGGTGGAACCAGCTTGGATGCGGCCT